>NZ_JBIUAG010000012.1:0-12897 GCF_044547355.1 Kutzneria sp. NPDC052558 | reverse complement strand
ACCTCCGCCCCCCGCCGCCCCCCCCGGGCGGGTTGGGTGTGGTTGGCCGGCGGTGGGGGGGCCCGGGCCCCCGCCGGCGGGGGGGGGGGGGGGTTGTGGGGGGGGGGGGGGGGGGGCCCCCGGGGGGCGCCCACCGCTCCCTTCTTCTGGTTGGACGGGACGGAGGTGGTCACCGCTGACCACCCTTTCGCCGAGTCGGTGTGTCGGCCGTGCTCACCGTCAGAGCGCGGGTCAACACGTATGCCGCGAACAGGTCCGGCAGTCCGAGCACCACCAATCGCAAGGTCGTGTCGCCGTCGTAGGTGATCACGAGCCACTGAACGCCGAGGAGTGCCGCCCCGCCGAGCAGGACCCGGCCGGCAAGCGAAACCAACCGCACGCCCGTGCGCGCTGCTTCGGCGGCGGCCTTCGCACTACGGCGTCCGGCACGCCACACCAGCACAAGACCAACCAGCACGCCCAGACCGGCCAGCAGAGGCGTCATCGGCAGGTTGACCGTCATGTCTGCTGCCCTCCGCCCTGCCGCCGAGTCCGCCACGCGCGGTAGACCTCGCGCCTGTCCTCTTCGGACAGTGCGCCCCAGACTCCGATCGTCGACTCTCCGGCGGTACGCAGTTCGAGTTCGAGGCACTCCCGCTGAATCGGGCATCCGGCGCACAGTCGCGCGGCGAGCTCGCGGTCGTTCAACTCCTCGTCGGCCCACTCGGGCTCTTCGGCGTTGGCGACCAACCACATGCAGGTGCCATCGGTCGTGACGATCTCCAGCAGCACGTCGTCCGGCACGGTGGCGTACCGGTCGAGGTCCGCAGCCACGATCTCGTAGTAGTTGTCACGGAATTCGTCACGGTTCACCACGACGCACCCCCGGACTGCTCCCGGATCTCGCGAGCCGTCCGGCGGGTGGCGACGATCTGCGCCGGGTCGACGACGCCACCGGTCTCGGCGACCGCAGCGAGCAGCGCGTCAAGCGCCGCCGCCGGCACGACGTAGCGAGTACGGAGACGGATCGCGGGGAAGTCGCCCGCCCTGATCGCCCGGTAGAGAGTGGACGGGGCCACGCGGAGTATCCGCGCTGCCTCCGTCACGGTGTGGAACGCCGGATAGGCGTTCTCGGTGTTGCTGTTCATTGCGATTTGTCCCTAACGTCGCGAGGAAGTCTGATTTAGTTCCAAAATTCGGGATGATTTCATCCCGACCAGTCGCGAACGGGGTGCAAACCACGGGAACCAACCCGGAAGCCGGTCCGCGGAATTGCCCTCGCGCTACGCTCGGTGCGGAGGCGGAGCGCGGAGGGATACGTGACGGAAGACTGGGCAGCAGTCGCGCGAGCGATCAATCAACGCTCGACTGAACTGGGTCTGAGTCAGCGAGAACTCATCAAGCGCTCGCACGTCTCGAAGGCCATCGTCAGCGAGATTCAGAACAACACGGTGCAGCGCCGACGTAGCGCCCGGACCCTCGAAGCCCTCTCGCTCGCGCTGGACTGGCACCCGGGCCATCTGGCCGCCGTGCTGGCCGGCCGAAGGCCACCCGAGCTGGGGGAACCTGCCGTCAGGTCGGACGACGATGTGCCAGCCCGCCTGGCCGCCATCGAGTATCGGCTGGCCGAGATCACGCAGCGGCTCGACGACCTGAACGCCAACTTCACGGCGGCATTCGGTGACACCGACGACGGCAGTCGGTAGCGGCTTCGTCGATTGCGGTGACCGGCGCCGGGGCCCGGTTGCCGGGGAGTTGCTTGTTGCTTCCATGTCTACAGAGAACGGCAGTTCGGTGCCGTTCTACAGTTGGCCCCGGTTAACCCAAGTCCCATTAACCTTAATTAACTTCGCAGGTCGGGGCGGTTATCAGGGTGGGGGTGGGTGATGGCGAAGACCAGGCTCCGGGCGGTTCGGGACCAACTCGGATACTCCTCCGCCGAAGTGATCCGGTTGCTTCAGCACCGCGCGTCAACGCTCGGACTCGCCATCATGTCGCCGACGAGTCTGAAAACGAAGCTTTCTGTATGGGAGAACGGCCACGAGTCCGTCAGCGATCTCTACTGGCGGCTGTTTCGAGACGTCTACGGCCGCACGAACGAGGAGCTCGGGTTCCCGGCCGAGCAGGAAGACAGCGAAGCCGCCGAGCTGCGGTCACGGCTGGCCGTGGCCCGGACCGTCGACAGCGACATGGTCGAGTTGTTCCGCCGACAGGTCGACGACGCCCGGCATGTTGACCGTAGGTTCGGGGCCGTCACGCTGCTTGACCAGCTTCGCGGCAGCATCAAGCAGGTCGAGGACCTGCTCATGTACGGCGCAGCCAAGGGACTGCGTGAGCCGCTCGCCGGCGTGCTCACGGAGGCGTCCACCTTGGCCGGTTGGGAAGCACTCGACAGGAACGCGGTCGGACAGTCGTGGGCGCACTACGAACGCGCGAAGGCTGCTGCGCGAGAGACGGGTGCACCCGCCCTGCTCGCACATGCCACGGCAGAGCAGGCGTTCGTACTGATCGACCTCGGCGAGACTACGCGAGCGGTCGAGCAGTTCGCCGATGCTCGCGTGCTCGCCGAGCACAGAGCACCACCGCTGATCCGGGCCTGGCTTGCGGCCGCGCACGGCGAAGGGCTCGCCGCTGCCGGGCAACGGGCCGAGGCGCTGCGTGCCTTCGACGCTGCCGGCGCACTGCTGCCGTCAGATCCTGTCGACCCCGCCCTACCGTTCCTGTTCCTCGGCGGTGCGCACCTCGACAGGTGGCGCGGACATGCGCTTGCCCGTCTCGGCGAGCCAGACGCGATCGATCAACTCAGCGATGCGCTGCCACGTCTGCCAGCGGCGTTCATCCGTGCGAAGACGGGGATGCTGGTTGATCTCGCCTTCGCCTTCGCAGCCGTTGGCGACCGAGACGCCGCGCTTGAGTACTCGCGGCAGGCGCGGCGTCTCGGCTCTCAGATCAAGTCAGACCGGCAGCTACGCCGACTCGGCGGCTTGATCCTGCCCGGCAGCGTCCCCGGCGTTGCGTGGGGCGAGGTAGTACAGCAAGGCAACCAGCGTGCCCGAGCCGAGAAGTTCCTTACGCTGAGCCAATTCCTGCACTCGGCTCAGCGGAACCCACTCGACCCTGCCGGCTTCCTCGGTGTCCGTCGGCTCGCCGATGTGCTCGGCGTTCCGCCACAGGTAGATGTCCATCGGGGCCGTCGTCTGCCCCGGCAAGGGCTCGAAGCCGATCAGATGCTCGGGCTCGCCCACAGGCCGCCAACCGCTCTCCTCGGCGGCTTCCCGGGCCGCCGTCGCGGCGGCGTTCTCGCCCTCGTCCACCAGGCCGCCGAGCAGCTCGTAGCCCCACTGGTCGGTTGGGAACCTGTACCGCCACAACATCAGCGCTCGGTCCTGGTCGTCAACGATCAGGGCGATAGCGATCCGTCCGAGATGGACGACGTGGTACTCCCACCGCTCGCCGTTCGGCGCTTCAACGTCCGCCAGCCCTAGCTGTACCCACTTGCTGTCGTAGATCGTCCGCTCGCCGTAGGTCTTCCATGCTCCGTGCTGCTCCGTCACGCACGCAGCCTACGTAGGCCTGCCGAGGCGATCATCAGCCGTTCGGCCTGCGGGGTGTGCCTAGCGTGCGGTGCGCTTGGCTTGAAGGCTCACCACTTCCGCGACGGTCGGCGCAGCCTGTGACGGATCGGCGACGACGATGCGCTTTCCTCGGCTGGCTGTGACCAGACCGTCAGACTTCAATTCGGCAATCGCGCGGTGGGCCGTGCCGACTGACACGCCATATCGTCCGGCGAGTGCCGTGATGGTAGGCATTGCTTCGCCAATGCGGAGTGCGCCGCAGGAAATCGCGCCGCGTAGATCGGCCGCAATCCGCTTGTACGGGCTGTTGGGTTCGTCCGCCGGTAGTGTCGTGGCGGGTGTGCCGGTGCTGTCAATGGCGATTGGTGGGCTTGGCATCCGGCCGCCGAGGTTTCCGGCGGCGCGCTGGTCCGCCTCGGATACCCAAGCCGAGTAGACGCGAAGCGTGGTTGCGCCGCCGCCACCGTGGCCGAGTCGGCCGGCGACGGTGCGAACGTCGACGCCAGCTGCGATCAGTTCGGTAGCCGAGTAGTGGCGCAACTGGTGGATGTTCATGTCCCAGCCGAGTTTTTCGCACATCCGTCGGTATCGCTGCGAGACCGAGTCGGGCTTGAGCCACGTGCTGTGATCGACTGACGATGAGAACACTCTGCCGTCCGGATCGACCTTGCGCGCCATCTCGGCGGCCAGCGAATCGCAGTGCTGGCGGTACGCGCGGAGGAGGGCAACGGTATCTGCGTCGAGCGCGATTCGTCGTTGCTGGTGGGTCTTGGTGTCCTTCTCCCAGGTCTTCGAGCCATCCTGGCCGATGCTCGTGCGGATGCCCAACGCGGCGTTGTCGAGGTCGAGCAGGTGCCATTGGAGTGCGCACAGTTCGCCGCGTCTGGCACCAGTGGTCATGGCGAGCCAAACGAGCATTCCCCATGGGAGGTCTTTGAACGCCTCATTGACGATGGCGGCAGCCTGTTCCGGCGTCGGCGGATGCGGATCTGGCGTGGCGGCCTTTGGTGGCTCGGCTTGGTCGAGTGGATTGATGCTGATCCAGCGCCACCGGACGGCGCGCTTCAGGGCTCCGCTGAGGCACCAATGGACTTGGCGGATCGACGACGTGGCGAGCGGGTCGCACTCGTGTTGCTTGCACCGCGCGTCGCACTCGTGGGGGCGCTTCGTCCGGTGCTGGATGAACTTCTTACCGCCGCAGTGCACGCGACATGTCCGCAAGACCTTGTAGAAGGAATCGAGGGTCTCGCCGTCGAGCTTGCCGACCGGGAGTTTGCCGAGCAGTGGCCGGATGTGGTTGTTGATGTAACCCTCGTAGCTCTTGCGCGTGTTGGTGTCCACGTCGAGCAGTTCGAGGTATCGATCCATGAGCTGATCGACGCTGGCTTTCGTGCGCGGATTTCGCTGCTCGTTCACCTGGTTAATGAGACGAATACGCGCCGCCTCGGCGTCATCCTCGGCGGTCGGCCCGGCCGGAATGGTCTCCGTGAGGTAGTTCCGGCGACCGCTCAGCGGGTCGATCCCGGCGTACACCTTGACCCTCAGCGAGCCGCTCGGCAGCGTCTCGATCTCGCCGCGCGAGCGGCGCTTGCGGCCTGGCTTCGTCGCGCCCATGGGGCCACTGTAGACCCGCTCGCACCACAGGTGGCCCCACGCGGAGGCTTGAAGATCATCCGCGAAGGGTTGTTGAGATCGCAACTCCGACCTGTTTTGCCTGGTCAGAGTCGTGATCGTGGCCTGGTGCCCCTGGCAGGATTCGAACCTGCGACACACGGTTTAGGAAACCGTTGCTCTATCCCCTGAGCTACAGGGGCCACGGGGGTGAGCATAGCGGTAGGGGCGGGAGTGGCGGGCTGTCGGGTGGTTCCGCCGGGTGGAGTAGTAACGGTCACGCCGGGTGTGGGTGGGGGCGGTGGGTCGGCCGACGAACAGGGGAACTTTCGCCCGGCTGGGCTTGTCGTCCCGCATAGTCGCTAGGGGTACGACGACGATGCGAGGAGCGGACTTGACCAGGGACGCCCGGCTGCTGGAGCGGTCCCGCCTGGATGTGCGGCGGGCGGTGCGGCGGTTTGTGGAGCCGGCGGGGTTCGTGGAGGCGTTGGCGAAGCTGTTGGGCAGCCGGGCGGTGGTGTTGGCGGGCCCGTCGGGGTCGGGGCGGCGGACGGCGGCGACGGTGTTGTTGGACCGGCTGGGCGGCTTGCATCTGGTGGAGATCGCGGTGGACGCGGAGGCGTCGCTGGCGCGGCATCCGGTGGCGGCGAAGGAGGGCTACCTGCTGGATCTGTCGTCGGCCGATGACGAGACGGTGGAGCAGGTGAGGGCGGCGTTGGCGGAGTTCACGGCCGCTTTGGACCAGGAGGACAGTTCGCTCGTGGTGATCGTCGACGACGGGCGGGCGGCGGGGTTCGAGGCGGTGCGGTTGGGGCGGCCGGAGCCGCGGGAGGTGTTGGCGGCGCATCTGGAGGGCATGGAGGTGGAGCCGGCGCTGGCGGAGTTGCCGTCGACGTCGGCGGAGGCGGTGCGGCTGGCGGAGTTGGTGGTGAGTGTCGAGGACCGCCAGGACGTGCTGGGGGCGTTGTCGAACTGGGCTGGTCGGTTGCGGGCGGAGTTCGCCGGCCATGTGGACGTGCCGTGGCGGGCGTTGTTGTTGGCGGCGGCGGTCTTGGAGAGCGCTCTCCAGGACGTGGTGCACGCGGCGGCGGACGCGTTGTTGGACGAAACCCGTTATGTGGGAACGAAACCGCATCCGCTGGCGGGGGAGGGCCTTGCCGCGCGGCTGGCGGGGATCGGGGCTTCGGCAGGGGTGGTGACGTTCGACCGTCCGGGATACGCGGAGGCGGTGATCAGCCATGTCTGGACGGATTTCCCGGCCCTGCGCGAACCTCTGGTGGCGTGGCTGGTCGGGTTGCCGGCGATCCTGTCGGCCGAGGACGCCGAACTGTTGGTTCCGCGGCTGGTCGATCTCGGAGTGGAGCCGGTGATTCGAGCGGTGACGGCGTGGTCGGAGAGCGCTCTCCCGCTGGCTCACCGCCTGCTGGCCACGGCCGCGCTGGACCCGGTGATCGGCCCGGGCATCCGGCGGGTGATCCAGGATTGGTCCCAGCGGCGCGACCTGCCCCGGCCGCTGGGCGAGGTGGCGATCGCGGTCTGCGGGGCCGAGCTGGGCAGCCGCTATCCGCACGTCGCGCTGACCAGGCTGGGCAGCTTCGTCAAGCGGCCGGAACTCACCGACCAGGTCGCGGCGGCACTGTCCACAATGGCCGGTGAGAGTCAGTTCGCCCAAGTCGTCACGCGGCTCGCGCGCTGGCTGCGCGAGACCGACGCGGCGCGCAAAGCGTTGGCAGTGCGGGCATTGCTCGACGAGGCGGCGGCGCAGCCGCAGCACCGGGACACCCTGCTCAACCTGCTGGTGCAGGCGGCCGGCGGCCGGCCGGCCGAGCTGGGCGCCCTCGACCTGGCGGCCTTCGAGTGGCGTCGCGACGGCGGCTCCCGCGATGTGCACGACCAGTTGCAGGCCAAGCTGAACGGGGTGGATCCGCTGCTGCGGTCCGCGATTTCCAACTGATACAAGGGGAACCATGCCAACGGATCCGTGGTCGGAGGTCAAGCCGTCCGTGCGCGGCAAGATGGGCGGCTGGTGGCAGCGTTTCGTCCGGCGCCGCCAGCAGGCCGAACACGACTGGATCTACGGCAAGCAGCCGGACGCCACCGTCCAGCTGCGCCAGCCGCCGCCCGCGCCCAAGCGGCCGACCGTGGTGTTCACCGCCGTGCTGCCCAGCTCGGTGCCGCACGCCGAGTTCACCGCGACCTGCACCGTGGCGTGGGAGCCGATCGGCGAGACCACCCATGCCAAGCCGGAATCCATTGCCCGCAGCGACATCGAGCGCCGCGCCGCCGCCCTGCTGGCCAAGGGCCTGGTGACGCACTGCGAGCAGTTGCAGCACAAGCTGGAGGCCGAGCTCGGCTACGTGACCAAGCTTGAGGACGCCCGGATCGCCGTGCAGCTGGTGGAGATCGAGCTGACCTGCTCCGACGAGGCCCGGGCCGCCACCGAGCTTTTCCAGGAGCTGCAACGCCGTCGGCTCGTCCGCGGCTGGGACCGCGATCTCAAACTGGACGAGCTTCGCCACCTCAAGGACGACATCCTCAGCGACCCCGCGATGGCCACGGTGTGGTGGTTGCAGAACAACGACAACCAGGTCGACCAGGCCGTCGAGATGTCGGCCAAGCTCCGCAAGCTGGCCCAGATCATGACCGAGAACGACGAACGCTCCACCACCGACACCGTGGCGTCGCTCGTGGACCGCTTCGTGGACCGCCTCCCCGACGGCGCCCGCTGGCGCCTGCTGAGCAACCTGGCCGATGTCTTTTCCCACTACGGCAGCCCCGACCTGGCCAGCGAGCTCCCCCAACTGGACGGCGGCAGCCGAGACCGCCCCCGCCCCGCGCACAGCGAGTAGCAGCCGGCACACCGTGAACAAAAGCCGGGAGCGGCGCGTTGAGCACCGCCCCCGGCCGGGAGACAGTCGACAGGAGCGGGGCAGCGGGCCGCCCCGAGCCTGCTTACAGCGAGTAGACCTGGAACTCGTAGATCGAGTAGCCGTACTTGGTGGCCCGCTGCACGCCGCTCATCCGCACGTAGCGGGCGTTGGTCGGCGTGAACGAGTCGTTGTCGACGCCGCCGTCGCCGGCGGTGGTCGACCAGACGGTGCGCCAGGTGCTGCCGTCGGTGGAGACGTCGATGCGATACCCCTTGGCGTAGGCGGATTCCCAGCTGAGGATGGCCCGCCCGACGGTCTGCACGGCGCCGAGGTCGATGGTGATCGACTGGTCGTCGCTCCAGTCGCTGGCCCAGCGGGTGTCCACCTTGCCGTCCACGGCGTAGGCCGGCGGCGAGTCGTACGCGCCGACCTCGTGGCTGCTGGCGGTGGCGGTCGTGCCCTGGGCCAGGTTGGCCACGTTGTCGCCACGGTGCGCCGGGTACTGCACGACCTGCTGGTAGGTCGGACGGTTCTGCCAGCTGATCTTGCCGTCGGTGATGCCGCCCAGCGGCCGCTGGATGATCGAGTCGGCGCACCACTGGTCGCCGGCCGAGCAGTCCGCGTCACCGGGGTAGACCTGCGCGGTGGTCTGGCCGACCGCCTGCTGGAGGCTGGTCAGCAGCGCCTGCCGGCACTGCGCCAGGTTGCCGTTGCCGCAGAAGGACCGCGACAGCCCGCCCTGCACCGGCTGGCCGAGCACCGCGCGCAGGTCCTTGTCCACATAGGACCACCAGCCGTACTGGAACGAGGAACCCTTGTGTGGCTGGGACTCGTTCGCGCCACCGCTGACGCTGCCGATGTTCTGGCCGCCCGACGGGGACTCGTTGATCTGGATCGCCCCGGTCAAGGCGTTGAACAGGTCGGTGCCCATAGCCGGCTGGAACTCGCTCTGCACCAGCAGCGACCACCACGCGTCCATGACCTGGATCGCGGCCGCGTTGGTGTAGGTGTGGCTGCCTGGCGTGGTCTCCAGGCGGTGTGAGCCGGCCTGCTGCCAGGCGGTCAGCTGGTTGACCGCGTTGGCCAGCGTGGTGTCGGTGATCGGCTGGCTCTTGAGCACCTGCAACGCCTCCGGCAGCACGTCCTCGGCTCGCAGGTCGGCGTTGGCCGCGTCCTCCATGGCCGAGGTCAGCGACGCCCGCGTCACCTTCTGCCCGCTGCTGATCAGCTTCTTGACCCGGCTGTCGAGCAGGTTCACCCGGTGCACCGAGCCGTCGCCGAAGCCGGCCTCGGTGAAGTCCTTGGCCTGCTTGTTGTTCCAGCTGACGTAGTAGTCCTGGTCGATCGAGTTGGGATGCTGGGCGAACGGGGTGTAGCTGGCCACGTTGGTGGTCGGGTTCCAGCCCTGCCACTCGTTCTGCTGGTCGGCCCAGATCGGCAGGTTCGGGTTGGTGTTCGCGGCCCGCACCGGGTTGTTGCCCGAGTTGAAGTAGGCGATGTCCTTGGAGTCGGTGTAGAACCAGTTGAAGGTGTAGTTCACGTCCGCGGCGGCCTTCTGGAAGCTGGCCGCGTCGTGCACCGCCGACGGGTCGTTGAACTCCTGGAACCCGATGATCGAGTCGACTTCGTGGTTGTAGCTGGACCGCAGGCTGGCGTACGCCACCGGCACGCCGCCGACCGTGGCCCGCGACTGCACGATGCCGTACTTGGTGCGGAACGCGATCAGCGAGTACGAGCCCTCAGCGGTGCTGTCGGCCAGCGTCGGCTTCCACGAGTTGTCCCGCTGCAACAGCTCCATCGGCGTGCAGACGCCGTGGTAGAGGTACGAGGTGGAGTCCTTGGTGGCCGGCTTGCCGCTCGGGTCGCACAGGCGCAGCGCCCAGGTGTCGGTGATGTCCTGCCCGGCCGAGGTCGCGCTCCACGAGTAGTCCTGGCCGCGGCCCAGCTCCACGTACAGGCTGACGCCGGCGAACGCGGCGCCGCGGGCGCTGATGCCCGGGCCCTGCAACTCCTCCAGCATCAGCAGCTGCGGCGCGAAGTAGCCGGTCTGCGGGCCGAACACCGCGACCGGGTTGCCCGTGTCGGTGTACTTGCCGGACACCAGCAGCGCGTTGGACATGCCGTGCTTGGCCGAGATCAGGTCGGCCGGCAGCACGCCGTCGTCGAAGATGCCGCGGGCCTTCTCCTCCTCAGGAGTCTTGGCCGCGGGCAGGTTGGCCGCCTTCACCTCGGTCGCGGACTGGGCCGAGCCGGTCGGGTTGAAGACCAGCTGCTGCGGCGTGACCGACCCCGGGTCCGGCATGGCGACGCCCTGCGGAGTGGCCGGGTCCTGGCCGTAGGGGAAGCTCGCGTCGTGGATGGTGGTGATCGCCTCGGGGTCGTTCTGCTCCCGGAAGGCGTTCCACACCTTGTCGCCCTCGGTCACGCCGTACTTGGCGTCCGCGGCCAGCTTCACCAGCGCCGACTGGACCTCGCCGCCGCCACCGGTGCCGAACAGGGCGCCCACCACGGCGCCGATGGCCACCATGTCGGTGACCTTGAACGGGTCGATGCCGCCGGCGTTGGTGATCGGGTCGATGTGCCCGGTCAGGTCGTACTCGCCGGGGAAGGTCCGGTTGTTGTAGGCCTGCGTGATGTAGGCGTTGATGCCGGCGACGTAGTCGGTGGCGTCCTGGAGGGCCTGCTGGCCGCGGGCGCCGTGCGTGGCCGCGGCCGCAGTGAGCTGGTTCTGCAGGTCGGCCTCGGTGTAGGGGGCGGCCTGCCAGAAGGTCTGCTCGAGGCCGCGGTTGCTGACCGCGCCGCCGGCGAAGGAGGTGAGCTCACCCCGGCCGACGTGGCGGAACACGTCCATCAGCCAGAGCCGGTCCTGGGCGGCCGCGTAGCCGGCGCCGAACTCGGTGCCCGAGCGGGTCGTGCCGGTGATGTGCGGGACGCCGGTGGCCTTGTCCCGCACGATCGTGACGTCCGACCGCGGCGTGATGGTTGATTCCACCTGGTTGGCGGGAACCCCGAAGGATGAGTCGTCGAAGAAGCTGGACAGCTGCCCGTTGGTCAGGCCGGCGTAGCTGTTGACCAGGCTCGCGTACTTGTTGAGCTGGTCGTCGGTGTGCGCGGGCCGCGTGCCGACGGTCTTGTTGCCGAGGATGTCGACCAGGGTGGCGTTGCCGTTCTCACCCGGCGGCAGGATGTCGTTGCACTGGCCGAGGCAGTAGTCGTTGTTGGCCGGGGCGGCGGTGGCGGGCGCCGCGGACAGCAGGGTTGTCGACGTCGCCACGAACAACGTTGCGGCGAGGGCGATGCGGACGCTTCGCGACATGAGCAGGGGTCCTCTCGAAGGAGCAACGTGACGCACGTTACTTCCGAGTAGTTCAACGCGAAAGAGCTTCACGTTAGACATTCACTCTGAAGGGTGAGCGGCTTGACGGGATCCGTGGTGCGGTGGCTCGACGAGGAACTGGCCGACGACCAGGGGCGATGGCGAATGCGGGCCGGCGGCGGGGTCGGCGGCCTGCTGGCCATGCTGCACGGCGCGGGCCTGGCCGGTGCGGTGCTCGGGGCAGTCGGCGGGTGGCTGTTCGGCGGCTTGGCGTTGGTCGCCGCGCGCAGCCTGCGCTCGGCCGGACGGCACGGCCACCCCTGATCGTGCAAGTCGATTCACAGGTTTGGAAACCGTTGATATTTCGGTCGGGGCGTCAACTTGCCGGAACTTCTAGGCAAATCGGGGACCACATGATGAGATAACACCGCGGTAACCCGTGGTTGCGTCAAGATGAGTGATGCTTGGCTAAACGCCCAATCGGGGAGGCATCCGGTGATCAAGGTGATGCTGGCTGACGACGAGGACCTCGTCCGATCCGGCCTCAGGATGATTCTCAGCAGCGCCGGTGACATCGAGGTGGTCGCCGAGTGCGACGACGGCCTGCTCGTCGCCGACCTCGCGCGACAGCACCGGCCGCACGTCGTGCTGCTCGACGTGCGCATGCGTTCGGCCGACGGGCTCGTCGCGCTGCGCCGGCTGCGCACCCTGCCCGAGCAGCCGCGGGTCGCCATGCTGACCACCTTCGACATCGACGAGTACGTCTCCGAGGCCCTGCGCCTGGGCGCCAGCGGCTTTCTGCTCAAGGACACCGAGCCTGAGCAGCTGGTCAAGGCCGTGCGTGACCTGGCCCGGGGCGGCGCCGTGCTGGATCCCGGCGTCGCCGCCCGCGTGCTCGCCGCCGTCGCCGACGGCGAACGCGCCGCCGAGCCCGCCCGCCGGCTGCTCACCTCCCTGTCCGAACGGGAGCGTGAAGTCCTCCAGCTCATCGGCCAGGGCATGTCCAACGCCGAGATCGGCGGCGCCCTCCATCTGTCCGAGGCCACCGTGAAGGGCTACGTCTCCTCGGTCCTCGGCAAGATCGGCGCCGTGAATCGCGTGCAGGCCGCCCTCGTGGCATATCGCGGCGGACTCATCGCCTGAACTGTTAATCATTGTGAAAGGGCTCCGGTTCACCGCCGGGGCCCTTGCTCTACTCGGGTGGAAGATCACCCCTGTTGATGTTCGGCGGGCCGTCTCAACTGATGGACGCGGCTCCACGTCTGGTGCGCCAACCCGATGCCCGCCCAGCCGGGCAGGGTTCCTTCCGGCAAGGTTCGGGGGTGTGGTTGTGGGTCGGGTGCCCGCGCCGCACGGTTGCCGTGGGGGATCGTTTGTGGTTGGTGGTGGCGGGGTGGAGTCTGCTTTGTGGGGTGGGGGTTGTTGTGTGGTTGGGGGTGGGTGGGGCGGTTGGTTGGGGGCTCCGGGTGGATTTTGTGTGGAGGCCTCTGGGCGATGGCGTATCAAGGCGCTATCGGGCAGGCTCCGCCTGCCTCGATACGCAAGA
>NZ_JBIUAG010000011.1:149305-328773 GCF_044547355.1 Kutzneria sp. NPDC052558 | reverse complement strand
ACCGAGAAGCCCGACGGCCGGCCCAACCGGTGCCTGGCCGACTACATCGCGCCGGCCGGCGACCACCTCGGCGGCTTCGCCGTGACCATCCTCGGGGCCGAGGACCTGGCGGCCACATACGAGGCCGCGGGCGACGACTACCGGGCGATCATGGTCAAGGCGCTGGCCGACCGCTTGGCCGAGGCGTTCGCCGAGCACATCCACCTCCAGGCCCGGCGCGAGTGGTTCGAGCCCGACGCCCAGCCCGAGCTGGCCGACCTGCACGCCGAGCGCTTCCGCGGCATCCGGCCGGCCCTGGGCTACCCGGCCAGCCCCGACCACAGCGAGAAGGCCGACCTGTTCCAGATGCTCGACGCCGAGTCCTTCGGCATGGCCCTGACCGAGTCCTACGCCATGACCCCCGCCGCCAGCGTCAGCGGCCTCATCTTCGCCCACCCGGAGTCGAAGTACTTCACGGTCGGCCGCCTCGGCCGCGACCAGATCGAGGACTACGCCACCCGCCGCGGCCTGCCCCTGTCCGTCGTCGAGCGCTGGCTCCGCCCCAACCTCGCCTACGACCCCTCCTGAACCCTCGCGAGTCGCGCTCACAGACAGACCGAATGGAGGTTCCGGCGGATCGCCCCGAAGTTCGGGGCGATCTTTCAGGTGAGCGAACCGGGCCACCGGGTTACCATTGACCAATGGCGAACCGCAGGTCCGCCGCCGTCGCGCTGGTCGTCGGCCTCGGACTGTTTTCCACCCCGTCGTGCGCGACCTCGGCCGGTCGGACCTATTACGTCGACCCGGCCGGATCGGATGATTCCAGCGGCCTGTCGACGGAATCGGCCTGGCGGACGCTGAACCGCGTGAACGAGGCGTTGCTGAACCCCGGCGACACCGTCCTGCTCAGGGGCGGGGCCAGATTCGAGGGCCCACTGCTGTTGGACGGAAAAGACGCTGGAAACGCCGCGTCACCGGTCAACATCGGTTCCTACGGCGATGGCCGGGCGATTGTGTCCAGCGCGCGAGACTGGGGGATCTACGCGCACAACACGGCCGGCCTGGACATCCACGACCTCGTCGTCACCGGTGGGCCGGCGGCCCGGCGCACGGCCGGCGGCATCTCCTTCTACCACGACACCGCAGGTCAGGGGCCGCTCGACGGGGTGCGGATCAGCCGGGTGGACGTGAGCGGGTTCAAGAACGGCGTCGAGGTCGGCGGGGCGACGGCGGGATTCCGCGACGTCGTCGTCACCGATTCGGCCGTGCACGACAACGTGGAGGCGGGCCTGTCCATCTACGGGCCGGCGTTCAGCATGAGCACCCCGTCCTACGCCAACGAGAACGTCAGCATCAGCTCGGTCGAGGCGTACAACAATTCCGGCGACGAGACCAACAAGACCCGCAACACCGGCAACGGAATCATGCTCGGCAGTGTTCGCGGTGGCCATATCGAAAAGTCGACCGCTCACGACAACGGTTGGCTGTGTTCGGCCCCCGAAGGTCCGGCCGGGATCTGGGCCTACGATTCGACCGGAATCGTCATCGAGAACAGCGTCGCCCACGACAACCGCACCGGCGGAACCGTCGACGGCGACGGGTTCGACCTCGACCAGAACGTGTCGGACTCGGTTCTGCGGCACAATCGCGCCTACGACAACGACGGCGCCGGATTCCTGCTGTACGCCACCCGGGCCGGCACCGCCAACACCGGCAACACCGTTCAGGACAACACCAGCGAGAACTCCCCGCGCCGGCCGGGCTGGTACGGCGGCATCACCGTCGCCGGCCACGTCTCCGGCGCCCGGGTCCACGACAACACGGTCACCGGGCCGGGCGCGCCGATCACCGTCGATCCGGCCGCCGCCGCCAACGACAACGACATCCAGCCCCCGAACGCCGGCCGCTGAGCACGGGTCGGGGGACCCGGGTCGCCCCGAGTCCCCCGACCTCGACGAGTGCGACGAGACGCCGGACCGCCCAGCCGCCTGGGTCAGACCAGGGCTCGGCCCCGGCCCAGGCCGCGGACGGTCCAGTTCGCCGCGCGCCAGCGGTCCACCGGCAGCGCGTTGCGGCCGTCCAGCATGCGGGGGTGGCTGACGACCTGGGCCAGGGTGTCCGGGTCGAGGTCGCGGTACTCCTGCCACTCGGTCAGGTGCAGGACCACGTCGGCGCGTTCGCACGCCTTGGCCACTTCCCGGGTGTAGTCCAGGCTGGGGAACACGGCGCGGGCGTTGTCGATGGCCTCGGGGTCGTGCACCCGCACGTTGGCCCCCTGGAGCTGGATGGCGGCGGCCACGTTGAGCGCGGGCGAGTCGCGGACGTCGTCGCTGTCGGGTTTGAACGCCGCGCCCAGCACGGCCACGTTCTGGCCGAGCAGGGAGCCGCCGACCAGCTCGCGGGCCAGTTCGACGACGCGGCGGCGGCGGCGCATGTTGATCTCGTCGACCTCGGCCAGGAAGCCGAGGGCGTCCGACACCCCCAGTTCCTTGGCCCTGGCCATGAACGCGCGGATGTCCTTGGGCAGGCAGCCGCCGCCGAAGCCGAGGCCGGCGGCCAGGAACCGGCGGCCGATCCGCTCGTCGTGGCCGATGGCGTCGGCCAGCGTGACGACGTCGCCGCCGGCGGCGTCGCACACGTCGGCGATGGCGTTGATGAAGGAGATCTTCGTGGCCAGGAACGCGTTGGCCGAGACCTTGACCAGCTCGGCGGTGGCCAGGTCGGTGCAGATGTACGGGGTGCCGACGGCCAGCATCGGCTCGTACACCGCCCGCAGCAGGGCGTCGGCCTCGGACGACCGCACCCCGACCACCAGCCGGTCCGGGCGCAGGGTGTCCTGCACCGCGAAGCCCTCCCGCAGGAACTCGGGGTTCCACGCCACCTCGGCGTCGGCCCCGACGGGGGCGATGTCGGCCAGCCGGGCGGCCAGCGCCGCCGCGGTGCCCACCGGGACGGTGGACTTGCCGACCACCAGGGTCGGCCGGGTCAGGTGCCGGCCGAGCCCGTCGACGGCGGCGTTGACGTAGGTCATGTCGGCGGCGTGCGAGCCGGGCAGCTGGGGTGTGCCGACGCAGACGAAGTGGACGTCGCCGAACTCCGCGGCCTCGGCCAGCGAGGTGGTGAAGCGCAGCGCGCCCGAGCCGACGGTGCGGCCGAGCACGTCGGACAGGCCCGGCTCGTAGAACGGCGGGCGGCCGGCGGCGAGGGCCTCGATCTTGGCCACGTCGACGTCGACGCCGAGCACCTCGTGGCCGATGTCGGCCATGCAGGCGGCGTGCACGGCGCCGAGATAGCCCGTGCCTATCACAGTGATCCGCATGTCACGTCTCCGAAGTGGACAGGACGGGGGCGGTGGTCCCGCGGTAGCCGTCGGGGTTGAGCTTCTGGAACTGCCAGGCGTCCCGGCACATGTCGGCCAGGCCGCGGGTGGTGCGCCAGCCCCAGGCCCGTTCGACCCGGCCGGCGTCGGCGATCAGGCGGGCCACGTCGCCCGGCCGGCGGGGCATGATCTGGAACGGGATCGGCCGCCCGCAGGCCTGGCCGAACGCCTCGACCAGCTGGAGCACGGAGACGCCGACCCCGGTGCCCAGGTTGAACACCCGCAGGCCGGTGGCGTCGCCGAGGTGTTCCAGCGCGAGCCGGTGCCCCTCGGCCAGGTCGCACACGTGGATGTAGTCGCGGATGGCGGTGCCGTCGGGGGTGGGGTAGTCGTCGCCGAACACGGGCAGCCGCTCCAGCCGCCCGACGGCCACCTGCATCAGGTAGGGCATGACGTTGTTGGGCCGGCCGAGCGGGTCCTCGCCGATCAGGCCGCTGGGGTGGGCGCCGACCGGGTTGAAGTAGCGCAGCGCGATGACGGCGAGCTCGGGATACCGCTGGCAGGCCTGGGCCAGCAGCTGCTCGCAGGTCCACTTGGACAGCGCGTACGGGTTGGTGGGCGCGGCCGGCTCGTCCTCGTCCAGCGGCGTCTTGGCCGAGGCGCCGTAGATCGAGCAGGACGAGGAGAACACGAGCCGGTGCACGCCGTGCGCCCACATCGCGCGCAGCAGGCTCGTGGTGCCGCCGATGTTGATGTCGAAGTAGTCGAGGGGGATGTCCATCGACTCGCCGACCGCCTTCTTCGCGGCGAAGTGGATCACCGCGTCGATCGGGTGCGCCGCGAACACCGCGTCCAGCGCGACCCGGTCACGCAGGTCGGCCCGGTACACGGTGAGCGGACGACCGGCCAGGGCGCGCACCTGGTCGAGCGCGGCGGGCGAGCTGTTGGAGTAGTCGTCGACGACCACCACGTCGCAGCCGGACGCGAGCAGTTCGACGCAGGTGTGGCTGCCGATGAAGCCGGCGCCGCCGGTGACCAGCACGGTCATCGTCATGGGGTGGGACCGCCTTCCGGAATCGCTGTCACCAGCCGAGGACTTGGCTCAGGTACGCGGGAAACTCGACGACGGCCACGCCAACCAGCGGCAGCGCGCAGCACGCCAGCAGCAGCGGTGCGCGGACCGTGGCGCCGACGGCCTGCCGCCGGCCGACCCCGGCCGTCCGGGCCGCCTCGTTCGCGTGCAGCAGGCACACCGCGAACGTCACGACGGCGTAGGTGATCGCGGCGAGCGTGCACAGGAAGACGTAGCCGACCGCGCTGGTGGTCAGCTCGCCGGTGACGGCGGCGGCGGCCATCACCGTGCTGACCGTGAGGTAGGGCAGGATCAGCCTGGTGGCCAACGGTTCCAGGCCGCCCTCGCCCTTGGGCGTGACCTTGAAGGTGATCTGCTGTGGACGAAGGCGTTGCAGGACGGCGGAAACGACGCCCCACGCGATGTACGGCCACCGGGTCAGGCAGTAGAGCCAGTTCTCCCAGCTCAGGATCGGCGGCCGGGTCGGCCGCAGCAGGCCGCGGCGGCGCAGCACCGCGATCAGCAGCAGCAGGCAGGCCGACAGCGACCACCAGTGGGCCAGGAAGCTGACGTAGTCCACATTGACCCAGGGCATCCCGGTGATCGCGGCGATCGGGGCGAGCGCGAGCCCGGCGACGATGGTGGTGGCGAGCAGGGTGTAGTAGAGCAGCACGTAGAGGAAGCGGACGCGCAGCCACCACGGCACCCGGCCGACGTTGCGCGGCACCAGCCCGTACAGCAGCGTCGTCAGGCTGCGGGACCACTGGAACTCCTGGACGAGCATGGCGGCGAAGGTCGGCGGCCCGTCGCCGTGGGCCTCGGCGCGGATGGCGAACACGCCCTGCCAGCCGCCGGCGTTGAGCAGGAAGCTGGTGGAGAAGTCCTCGGCCAGCTCCGGTCCGATGCCGCCGACGTCCCTGATCGCCCGGGTGCGCACGGCGTAGTGCGAGCCGATGCAGATCGGCGCCAGCCCGGCGTTGTGCCCCAGCTGGAACGGTCCGTGGAAGGTCGCCTCGCAGTACAGCCGGCCGCGCGCCGCCCAGGACCGGCCGGCGTTCGAGTCGCAGACGCTGGGCGCCGCCGTGTATCCGACGGCCGGGTCGGCGAACGGCCGCACCATCTCGGCCAGGTAGGTGGCGGCGGGCACGTGGTCGCAGTCCAGCTGGGCCACCACGTCGTAGTGGTCGTATCCGATCCGGTCGTAGAAGTAGGCGAGATTGCCTTCCTTGCACCGGGTCCGGCGCGGCCACTGCGTGCGGTGGTAGGCGGCGACGCCGAAGCGGGTGGAGATCTGCACGCCGTGCCGCTCGCACCACTCGGTGATCTCCTCGGTGGGCTGCTCATCGCACAGCCACACGTCGTAGTCGTGTGGGAAGTCCTGCGCCAGCATGGCGGTCAGGGTCCGGCGCGCCACGGTCCACGGTTCCGACGGCGCCCGCGTGACCACGAAGGCCACCCGCAGCAGCGGCACGGTCGCGTCGACGTCGACGCCCCGCAGCCGGTTGACCGCGATCACGAAGTAGACCGGCTGGTAGGACAGGTAGAGCAGCAGCACGCTGTTGATCACCAGGCCGGGCCAGGTCACCACGTGCTCGGGGCGCAGCCACCAGGTCCAGAACCACACCAGGCAGGCCAGCCACGCGGCGCTCAGCACGGCGATCAGCACCCGGTCCCGGCGGCCGACCAGCGGCACGAGGGCCTGCCGGTCCAGTCGCCGCCGGCTGCCCTCGGCGCGGGCCAGCGTCGGGCCGCTGGCCCGGATGTCCACCACGTTCCCGCCGGAGAGCTCGCGGATGGCCGACAGCGGGGCCTCTTCCAGGCTCTGGGTGCTCACGACCGGCCGACCGCCACCGGCCCGGCGGCAACCGGACTCGCGGCGGGCACGCCCGCGCCGCCGACCTGCTCGCCGGCCACCATGGGCGCGGCCGCCGCGACCTCGTCCATGCGGGTCCGGAACCAGTCGACGGTCCGGCGCAGGCCCTCCTCGGTGTCGACGCGCGGCTGCCAGCCGAGCACGGCCCGGGCCTTGCCGATGTCCGGCCGGCGACGGGTGGGGTCGTCGACCGGCAGCGGGTGGTGCTCGACCGGCGAGGACGACCCGGTCAGCGCGACCACCGCCGCCGCCAGCTCGGACACCGTGCGCTCGTGGGGATTGCCCAGGTTGACCGGCCCCGGCTCGTCGGAGTCGATCATCGCCACCAGGCCGCGGACCAGGTCGTCGACGTAGCAGAAGCTGCGGGTCTGGCTGCCGTCGCCGTAGATCGTGAGCGGATCGCCGTTGAGCGCCTGGGTGATGAAGCTGGTCACCACGCGCCCGTCGTGCGGCCGCATGCGCGGGCCGTAGGTGTTGAAGATGCGCACCACGCCGGTGTCCACGCCCACCGACCGCCGGTAAGCCATGGTCAGCGCCTCGGCGAACCGCTTGGCCTCGTCGTAGACACTGCGCGGGCCGATCGGGTTCACGTTGCCCCAGTAGTCCTCGCGCTGAGGGTGCACGGCCGGGTCGCCGTAGACCTCGCTGGTGGAGGCGAGCAGGAAGCGGGCCTGCTCGCGGGCGGCCAGCCGCAGGGCGTGCTCGGTGCCGCGGCTGCCGACCGCGAGTGTCCCCAGTGGACTGCGGTGGTAGTCCGGCGGCGAGGCCGGGCTGGCCAGGTGGGCCACCACGTCGACCGGCCCGGACACCTCCAGCCCCTCGCTGACATCCATGTGCGCGAAGGTGAAGGCCGGCAGGTCGAGCAGGTGGTCGATGTTGTCCAGGCGGCCGGTCGACAGGTCGTCGGCGCACACCACGGCGTCACCGCGTTGGATGAGGGCGTCACATAAATGGGAGCCGAGAAATCCGGCCCCTCCCGTGACAACGACGCGCTTCACAGCACCTCCGAGCAGGGGTGGGGAGGAAAATGTGGAGACCACGACAGTGGAGTCGAATAACAGGCCCGCGCGGATCAGGGAATCCGCAAACCAGGCCGTTCGTCTGAATCGTAGCGAACAGCCGGGCGACCGGAATTGTGATCTGAACCACAACGCTGAGAAAACCGTTTCTCCCAGGTCAGAGCACACGTATTCCGTAACTGTTGAGTACGAATGACCTGAACCTGGGAATTCCCTGGAGATAGCGCGTGAATTCGCCGAGGGCACTGTCAAGTGTCAATCACGGACGCGCGCGGACACCGGCGCCGGGGCGCGGCGCCGGTGGGGGTGGATCGCGTTGCTACGGCTGGTCGGCGTCCAGTTGGGCCAGTTGCTGCTCGACCACGGCCAGATCCTGGGACTCGAGCGCGGTGAGAATGGGCAGGGCCAGCCGGTAGGACTCGCGGGCGGCCTCCACGTCACCGGCCCGCTGCGCGGCCAACGCCTTGCCCTGCAAGGCGTTGGCCAGGCCGAAACGGTCGTTGATGGACTGTCGGGCCTGCACGGCCTGGTCGTAGAAGTCGACGGCCTCGTCGTAGTTGCCGGCGGCCAGGTGGATCTCGCCCATCAGGTTGAGGCCGGAGCCGATGCCGTGCTTGTAGTCGACGTCGTGCCAGGCATCGAGGGTCTTTCGGCCGTATTCAAGCGCCTTCTCGTGGTCGCCCATGGCGTTGTAGGCCGACGCGGTGCCCTGCAAGGCCCAGGCCCGGCCCCACGTGTTGCCGATCGCCTCGTACGCCTCGGCCGCGGAGCGCAGCGCGGCCATGGCCTCGGGCAGCCGGCCCATGCTGACGTAGGTGTGGCCGAGGGCGTTGTAGGTGATGCCCTCCAGCCACTTCTCCCCGATCCGCGGGAACAGCGCGATGGCCTGCTGGTAGTGGTCGACGGCCTCGTCGTAGCGGCGCAGGTCGTTGGCGATGATGCCGAGCACGGAGTGCGCGGAGGCCTGCCCGCCGAAGTCGCCGTCGAGAACGGCGTGGCGCAGGGAGATCTGGAGCATCTCGCTCCACAGCTCCCAGCGCTTGTTGTGCACGTACCAGTAGCTGGACAGGGTCTGCGGCAGCATCCAGGCGACCGAGTGCTCCTCGAGTTCGACGGCCCGCCGCACGGCCTCGACGAGGTTGGTCTCCTCGGCCCCGAACCAGGCCTTGGCCTGCTCGGGGTCGTCCTGCTCGTGAAAGGTCCAGTGCGCGGGCGGGTCGATGATGGAGTGCACCGGCTTGAACGACAGCATCCGCCGGTCAGCCTCGTTGGCGGCGTGCAGGTACCAGCGCACGGACCGCCGGGCGGTGGCGTCCCGCTCGGCGGCGGTCTCGTCGCTCTCGGCCCGCTCCACCGCGTACACCCGCAGCAGGTCGTGGAACTGGTAGCGGCCGTCGCCGCGCAGCTCCAGCAGGTGGGCCCGGACCAGCTCGTCGAGCTGTTGGCGGGCCTCGTCCTCGGTGACGTCGGCCAGGGCGCCGGCGGCGTGCCGGCTGACGTCGGGCCCGGAGTGCAGGCCCAGCCGCCGGAACATGCTCTTGGCCTCGGGGCTGAGCGCGGCATAGGACCACGAGAACACCGCCCGCACGCTGGAGGCGGCGTCGTCGCCGGTGTCCAGGGCGTCCAGCCGGGAGTGGGCGTCGGTCAGCTCGTCGACGAACTGGGCCAGCGGCAGGTTGGGGCTGCACCAGGCCCGCGCGCCGACGATGCTCAACGCCAGCGGCAGGCCCGCGCACAGGGCCAGCAGCTGGTCAAACGCCTCGCGCTCCTCGTCGACCCGCTCCGGGCTGAGGTAGCTGGCCAGCAGCGCCGCCGAGTCGACCTCGTCGAACAGGCCCAGGGTGAGCTGCCGGCCGTCGCCGGTGGCGACCAGGCCGTCCAGCCGGTTGCGGCTGGTCACCAGCACCACGCAGCTCTGGTTGGCCGGCAGCAGCGGGGTGACCTGGTCGGTGGACACGGCGTTGTCCAGCACCATCAGCATCCGCCGGCCGGCGACCACGCTGCGCAGCAGCACGCTGCGCTCGGCGGTGGTCCGCGGAATCTTCTCGGCCGGCACCCGAAAGGCCGACAGCAGCGTGAAAAGGGCGTCGTGCGGCTGCACGGGTTTGTCGGCGACGTCGAATCCGCGCAGGTTCAAATAGATCTGGCCATCCGGGAAAAGGTCCCGGACCAGATGCGACCAGTGCACGGCCAGCGAGGTCTTTCCAATTCCGGCGGTGCCCTCGATGGTCGTGATGACCACGGTGCCGCCGGTGGTGACGGCCCCGGCCACCGGCAGCAGGGCGTCCAGCCGCCGCAGCTCCTCGCCACGGCCGGTGAACCGGCGGGTGTCGTGCGGCAGCTGCGAGGGCACGACCCGCGGCAGCAGCGAGTCCTCGGCCGGCTCGGCGGCGGTGAGCAGGCTCTCGTACACCGACCGCAGGGCCGGCCCCGGCTGCACGCCCAGCCGGTCGTCGAGCAGGCGGGCGCCGGCCTGGTAGACCGCCTTGGCCTCGCCGGTGCGGCCCTGCCGGTGCAACGCCCGGATCAGCTGCGCCCGGGTCGACTCGCGCAGCGGGTGGTCGGCCAGCACGGCCTTGAGCTCGCTGACCACCTCGGCCGGCCGGCGCAGCGCCAGCAGCAGGCCGGCGCGCTCCTCGATGACGTCCAGCCGCAGCTCGGCCAGCCGGTGCCGCTCGACGTCGGCGAACGGGCCGCCGATGCTGCCCAGCGGGGTGCCCGACCACAGGGCCAGGGCCCGGTCCAGCTCGGCCAGGGCGGCCTCGGCGTCGCCGTCGGCCAGCAGCGCGCGGGCGGCCTGGCGGAGGCGGGCGAAGCGCTCGGCGTCGATGTCGTCGGGGGCCAGCCGCAGGCTGTAGCCGGAGCCGGCGCTGACCAGCACCTGGAAGCTCTTGCGGGCCGGCTCCAGGGCTCGGCGCAGGCCGGCGACGTAGGTGTGCACACTGCCGACGGCGCTGGCCGGCGGCTCGGCGCCCCAGATGGCGTCGATCAGCTCGGCCCGGGAGATCACCTGGTTGGCGTTGGTGGCCAGCACCGCCAGCAGCGCCTGCTGCCGCGGCGGGCCCACCGGCACCTCGGCCCCGCCCCGCCAGGCGCGGACCGGTCCGAGCAGGCCGATGCGGAGGTGGGCCGTCTCCTCGATGATCGTCAACGCCAGGACTCCGTGCGTGAGAGCGGTACCAGGTGGCCTCAACGCTATACCCGAACGGGTGAGTGAACGGCGTTCATCGGCCCCGTGGCGTGACCGCCGGGTCACGGTCAGTCGGCGGCCACCCGTCGTTCATCCGCCGGAATTCACTGCTCCATTTCGCGCTTCGCATTTCACGTACACGAACTTCAGTTGGCGCTGACGTCATCATGAGCCAAGAAGCGGGTCCCGTTTCGTTCACCGACGTGAACAGCGAAAACGCGTCATTGACGCGGTCACGACCGCCTTCTAGCTTTTCCAGGTCGAAATCGGCTTCAAGGAGGCAGCTCGATGATCCGTGGCGTGACGGCCGTGTTGTCCGCGGCCCTGCTGACCGCGCTCGCCGCGCCCGCGGCACTGGCCAACGACGCCCACCACGACTCCTGGCACGTGGTGGACAAGACCACCGTCAGCGCGGCCGTCGGCGGCGAGGGGGTGGCCACGGTCCGACTCCCCGGCCAGCCCGTGAAGGTCTACTACACCGCCGGCAACACCATCCCGGCCACCCTGAAGGCCGAGGGGTGGGGCCACATCGGCGACCCCGACTCGCTGCGCGGCTACGTCTTCGACCCCTACCAGCAGACCACCGCCACCATCACGCAGAAGATGATGCTGGTGACCACGCCGACCGGGCAGCAGTACGAGTACACCCACGCCCTCGGCCCCGACGAGGTCGTGCCCAACGCCAACGCCTACACCGCCGTCACCCCGGACGGGCAGTGGCTGGTGTCCAGCGAGCTGGCCCAGGTCGACCGGCTGCTGGTGTTCCCGGCGCCGATACTGAACACGTCGCTGCCGGCCGGCGGCGGCGCCCTCCCGCTGGCCGCGAAGGTGCTGCTGGACAAGCCGGTCCGCAACCTCCAGGGCTGCGACTTCGTGACCTCGACCCGGCTGATCTGCGCGTCCGACGACTCCAACAACGACCTCTACCCGACCAGCAAGCCGCTGCTCCAGATCGACCTCCAGCGGCCGCTGCGCGGCCAGGACGTCAAGGCGCACGTCACCTCGCTCGGGCAGCTGCCGCTGGCCAGCGCCTGCGTCGGCGCGTACACCGCCGAGGGCGTCGACTACGACACCGCGACCGGTGAGCTGCGGGTCGAGGTGCTGCCGCCGAGCCCGTGCAACACCGACATCACCGTGTACACCTACCGCCGCTGACCCTGTTCGGATCGAATCGCTCGCACCGTGGCCGCTGCCCCGGGTTCGACCGGCTCGAAGTGGCCGATCCCGGGCAGCACCACCAACTCGGCGCCGCTCTTGTCGGCGTAGCGCCGGGAAAGCTCCAGCGGGACGTGGGTGTCGTCATCGCCGTGGAGCAGGGTCACGGGCACGGGCGGCGGCACGCGGTTCATCGGATCCGCCTCCGCCAGCCGACCGAGGTCGCCGCCCAGCAGTTCCGTCACGGCGTTGGCGCTCAGCCCCAGCTCGTGGGCCCGGGCCAGGTCGCACAGGCCGCCGCACGCCACCACCTTGGCCACGCCCGGCCGGTCGGCCGCGAGCAGCGCGAGGTGCCCGCCGGCCGAGTGGCCGACGAGCACGATTCGCTTGCCGGGGAACAGTTCCACGACCTTGTCCACGCCGGCGTTCACGTCCTCGTGCAGCACCGGCCACTCGCCGCCGTTGCCGATCCGCCGGTACTCCACCGACGCCACCGAAAGCCCTTGGGCCAGCAGGTATTCGGCGAACGGCGCCAGGTACGAACGGTCGTAGCGCACGCGCCAGTAGCCGCCGTGCACCAGCACCGCCACGGTGTCGGAGTCGGTGTCCCAGACGTCGACGAGATTGTCGGCATGCTCGCCGTAGACCGCAGTCCTCATGCCAGGATCTCACCGAGGATTTCCGCCGCCCGCAAGGCGTCCGCGAACCGCGTGTACAGCGGCGTGAAGCCGAACCGCAGCAGGTCCGGCGGGCGGTGGTCGCCCACCACTCCCCTGGCGATCAGCTCGGTCATCACCCGCTCGGCGTCCACACAGGACAGTGAGACCTGGCTGCCCCGGTCCTCGCCGGTCGGCGTGACGCTCTTGGCCGCCGGGGCCAGCTCGGCCACGCAGTCGACGAAGAACTCGGTCAGCGCCAGGCTCTTGGCCCGCAGCAGCCACAGGTCCACGTCGTCCCAGACGTCCAGGCTCGCGTCCAGGGTCAGCAGCGAGACGATCTCCGGCGTGCCGGCGCGGGCCTTGGCGATCCCTTCCGCGGCAACGTAATCCGGCTCCATGGCGAACGGGTCGCGGTGCGAGCACCAACCGCCCAGCGGCTGGTCCAGCCCCGGCAGCAGATCCGGCCGCACCGCGAAGAACGCCGGGGCGCCGGGCCCGCCGTTGAGGTACTTGTACGTGCAGCCGACCGCGAAATCCACCTCGTGGCCGGTGATGTCGACGGGCAGCGCCCCGGCGCTGTGCGACAGATCCCAGACCACGCGGGCCCCGGCGGCGTGCGCGGCGGCGGTCAGGGCGCCCATGTCGTGCAGGCGGCCCGTACGGTAGTCCACGTGGTTGAGCAGCACCACCGCGGTGTCGCCGTCTAGCTCGTTCGGCACGTTTTTCGGCTCAACCGGGCGGATCGTGGCCCCGGCCAGCCGGGCCGCCGACGCGGCGACGTAGCCGTCGGTCGGGAAGGTCGTGGCGTCGACCAGGATCTCGTTGCGGCCCGGGGTCATGCGCAGCGCCGAGATCACCGCCCGGAAGACGTTGACGCTGGTCGAGTCGCCGACCACCACATGGCCCGGGGCCGCGCCGATCAGCGGGGCGATCCGGTCGCCGATCCGCTGCGGGGCGTCCCACCAGCCCTCCTCGGTCCAGCCCCGGATGCGCTGCCGGCCCCACTGCCGGTTCAGCACGTCGGCGACCCGGGCCGGCACGTGCCGGGGCAGCGCGCCCAGCGAGTTGCCGTCCAGGTAGATCACGCCGTCGTCCAGGTCGAACAGGTCCCGCTTGGCGGCCAGGGGGTCGTAGGCGTCGGCCTTCTCGGCGCGGCTGCTCAGCTCAGACATGGCTGCGGGCCGTCCACAGCTCGGGGAACACGACCTTGTTGGCCCGCTTCTCCAGCCAGGCCACACCGGCCGAGCCGCCGGTGCCCGGCTTGGCCCCCATGGCGCGGCGGGTGGCCAGCAGGTGGTCGGTGCGCCAGCGGCCGACCAGCTCGGCGACGTCGGTCAGTGCTTCTCCCAGGGTCACCAGGTCATCATGCCGTGGATCTTGGTAGATCCGCGTCCACACCGCCTCCACGCCCGAATTCTCCTGGTAGCGCTGGGAGACGTCGCGATCGAGCACCTCGGCCGGGATGTCGAAGCCGCGGCGGTGCAGGTAGCGCAGCACCTCGTCGTACAGGCTGGGCTCGTGCAGCGCCTTCGCCAACTCGGCGTGCACCTGCGGCACGGCTTTGTGCGGCTGGAGCAGGCTTGCGCTCTTGTCCCCCAGCACGAACTCCAGCTGCCGGAACATCGCCGACTGGAAGCCCGAGCCCTCGCCCAGCGCCGAGCGGTAGGAGTTGAACTGGCCCGGGGTCAGCGAGGCGATCGGCTGCCAGGAGGCGTTGAGCGCCTTGAGTTGCGGCTGGCTGCGGCGCAGCGCCGCCAGCGCGTCGCCGAGGCGGTCCTGGCGCAGCGCGTCGCGGGCGGTGCGCCATTCGTGCACGAGCAGTGTGAACCACAGTTCCATCACCTGGGTGGTGATCAGGAACGCCATCTCGGCCGGGTCGTCGGACCAGGGCTGTTGCAGGGACGTCAGCACCGAGGCGTGCACGTACCGGTCGTACGGGCTCGCCTCCGCGAACTCCAGCTTCGGCTCGGTTTTCACCCCGCCATCGTCGCTCGATCGAGTGACACGGGGAATGGCCGCCGCGTGGTCGCGGCCGCCTGTTCGCTTCCGGTCGTAAAGACGGGAGCGGTTGCGGCTTACACTCGTGAGATGGAGCTGGACAACCTCGACTGGGGACTGCTGACCGAGCTCCAGGCCGACGCCCGGACCTCGTTCAACGAGCTCGCCCGCCGCCTCGGCGTCTCCGCGCCCACCGTCGCCCAGCGGGTGCGGCGGCTGGAGGAGGCCGGCGTGATCACCGGCTACCGCGCCACCGTGGACGTCTCCGCCGTCGGGCTCGGCGTGCAAGCCCTGGTGTCCATGCGTTGCTACGGGCCGCGCTGCATCACCCTGCGACCCGAGCGGGTCGCCGACTTCGCCGAGATCCTGTCCATCGTCCGGCTCACCGGCGACGTCTGCTCCATCGTGCACATCGCCGCCCGGGACGTGCAGCAGCTGACCGCCGTGCTGGAACGCCTGTGGGGCTACGGCGAGACCTCCAGCGCCATGATCCTTTCCTGGCCGGCCCCGCCCCGGCCGGTCACCCGAGCGGCGCTCGGCTGAGGCTGCCCGAAGGTGCGGCGCCCTCGAATTCGTGACTGGTCGGTGACGCTCGGCCACTTCACTTCCGTTCCGCAAGGATGACCAATCACATCTGAGGGGAACCATGTCTCGACGACTGATCGCGGTCGCCGCCGCCACCGTGCTGAGCCTGCTCGGCCTGATCGGCGGGGGCGTCGCCGTCGCCGCTCCGGCGCACACCGCCTCGCCGGCCGCGCAGCCGGTGTACGGGCCGGACACCTGCATCCTCGGCTACGTCTGGCGCGAGGCCAAGGCCAACGACCACGTGTGCGTCACCTCCGACCGGCGCGCCCAGACCCAGGACGACAACGCCCAGGCGGCGTCCCGGGTCAACCCCACCGGTCCCTACGGGCCCGACACCTGCGTGCAGGGCTACGTGTGGCGCGAGGCCGTCGCCAACGACCACGTGTGTGTGGTGCCGCAGCGCCGTGACGACGCCCGCGCCGACAACGCCGCCGCCGCCGGCCGGCTGCTCAGCGCCCACATCGTCATTCCCGCCACCATCGTCTTCGGCGGCGGCGTGCCCGTCGGCGGCTGGGCCAACCTGACCGTCTACCCGGACGGCTCGTACAACTTCTCCGGGCACTTCCACGTGTCCGGCGCGACGTCGTACAACGTCGGCATCGTGATGGCGATCAGCGACCCGACCGGCGCCGGCACCGCGTTTGTGTTCAGCGACAAGGGCCACGTGGCCGGCACGTTCGAGCCGGGCAGCCGGGACTACGACTTCAACCAGTCGGGCAACAACCCGGCCATCAAGAACGCGTGGAACAACATGATGCAGCACGGCTACGGCTGGGGCTGGAGCTCCAACGCCAGCTGGGACCTCGTCGGTCTGCTGAACGAGGTCAAGACCTACATCGGCTACGCCCAGACCGTCATCCAGATCGTCGGCGCCATCTAACCCCTTTTCCGCCACATGCGCTTCCCACTTGGCACCAGAACCCATATAGGAAGCGCATGTGGCATCCCCCGGCTTGAACGCCACATGCGCTTCCTATATGGCGTCTGAACCCACATGGGAAGCGCATGTGGCGAAAATGGGGGGTGGGGGTCAGCCGCGGGTGGCCAGCGAGCGGAGGAAGAAGGCGACGTTGGCGGGGCGCTCGGCCAGGCGGCGCATGAAGTAGCCGTACCACTGGTCGCCGTAGGGCACGTAGACGCGCAGCGTCTTGCCGGCGGCGGCGATCTGGCGCTGCGCGTCGGGGCGGACGCCGTAGAGCATCTGGTGCTCGTAGGTGTCGGGGGTGCGGCCAGTGGCGTCGGCGAGGTCGGCGGCGATGGCCACCAGGCGCGGGTCGTGCGAGGCGACCATGGGGTAGCCCTGGCCGGCCATCAGGATCCGCAGGCAGCGCACGTACGAGCGGTCCACCTCGGACTTGTCCTGGTAGGCAACGGATTCCGGCTCCTTGTAGGCCCCCTTGCACAGCCGCACGCGGGAGCCGACGCCGGACAGGTCGCGGCAGTCCTGCTCGGTGCGCCGCAGGTAGGCCTGGAGCACCGCGCCGGTGGACGGGAAGTCGACGCGGAGGTCGCCGAGGATGCCCAGGGTGGAGTCCGTGGTGGTGTGGTCCTCCATGTCCAGGGTGACCGTGGTGCCGACGGCGGCGGCGGCCTCGCAGATCAGCCGGGCGTTGTCCAGGGCGATCTTCTCGCCGTCCTTGGGCAGCGACTGGCCGACGGCCGACAGCTTCACCGAGACCTCGGCCCCGGTCGACAGCCCGGTGTTGCCCAGCTCGGCCAGCAGCCGCTCGTAGGCGTGCACCGTGGCGGCGGCCTGAACCGCGTCCGTGGTGTCCTCGCCGAGGTGGTCGAGCGTGACCTTGCGGCCGTCGCCGATCAGCGACGCGGTCACGTCCACGGCCTCACCCAGCGAGGACCCGGCCACGAACCTGCGCACCACCGGCTTGGCCAGTGGAGTGCGCTCGACGGCCTGGCGGGCCAGCGGCGAGCGGGCGGCGGCCAGCAAAGCGGCGCGCAGCATGGTTTCCCTCACTCTCTGCGATCGAGTTTGTGTCACATGTGGCGCACATGTGACGTTGTGCGTCGAATGTGCGCCACATGTGGCGAAATCACCCCTGGTGGGGGTGACGGACGGTGGTCGGGGCGACGAAGGTCTCCTTGATCGACCGGGGGCTGACCCAGCGCAGCAGGTTGTGCACGGAGCCGGCCTTGTCATTGGTGCCCGACGCCCGGCCGCCGCCGAAGGGCTGCTGGCCGACGACCGCGCCGGTGGGCTTGTCGTTGACGTAGAAGTTGCCGGCGGTGAAGCGCAGCGCCTGCGAGGCCTTGACCACGGCGGCCCGGTCGTCGGCGATGATCGAGCCGGTCAGGGCGTACGGGGACGCCGAGTCCACAGTGGACAGGACCGAGTCGAAGTCGTTGTCCTCGTACACATGCACGGCCAGCACCGGGCCGAAGTACTCGGTGGTGAACACGTCGTGCGAGGGGTCCTCGCCCACGACCACGGTCGGCCGCACGAAGTAGCCGTCGGAGTCGTCGGCGGCGCCGCCGGCGATGACCTCCAGCTTGCTGTCGGTCCGGGCCCGGTCCAGCACGCCGGCCAGCTTGTCGTACGAGCGTCGGTCGATCACCGCGCCCATGAAGTTGCTCAGGTCGGTGACGTCGCCCATGGTCAGCGCCTCGGTCTCGGCGACCAGGCCGTCCCGCAGCTTGGCCCACACCGACCGCGGGATGTAGGCCCGCGAGGCGGCCGAGCACTTCTGGCCCTGGTACTCGAAGGCGCCGCGGACCAGCGCGGTGCGCAGCACGTCCACGTTGGCCGAGGGGTGCGCCAGCACGAAGTCCTTGCCGCCGGTCTCGCCGACCAGCCGCGGGTAGCTGCGGTAGTTGGCGATGTTCGCGCCGACCGCCGACCACAGGTGCTGGAAGGTCCTGGTGGAGCCGGTGAAGTGGATGCCGGCCAGGTCCGGGTCGGCCAGCGCGACCTCGGAGACGGCCAGCCCGTCACTGGTCAGCAGGTTGATCACGCCCGCCGGCATGCCGGCCTGCTCCAGCAGCCGCATGGTCAGGTGCGCGGCGAACGTCTGCGTCGGCGACGGCTTCCACAGCACCACGTTGCCCAGCAGCGCCGGGGCGGTCGGCAGATTGGCGGCGATGGCGGTGAAGTTGAACGGCGTGATCGCGTAGACGAAGCCCTCGAGCGGCCGGTGGTCGGTGCGGTTCCAGACGCCCTTCGAGCTCTCCGGCTGCTTGGCCTGCAACTCGCGGGCGAAGGCCACGTTGTAGCGCCAGAAGTCGGCCAGCTCGCAGGCCGCGTCGATCTCGGCCTGAATGGCGGTCTTGGACTGGCCGAGCATGGTGGCGGCGTTGAGGGTGGCGCGCCACGGGCCGGACAGCAGGTCGGCGGCGCGCAGCAGGATCGCGGCCCGCTCGTCGAACGGCATGGCCTGCCACGCCGGGGCGGCGGCCTTGGCGGCGGCGATCGCGTCGCGGGTGTCGGCCTGGGTGGCGGCGGCGAAGGTGCCCAGCACGGCGCGGTGGTTGTGCGGCTGCACGACGTCGACCCGCTCGCCGCCGCCCATGCGCTGCTCGCCGCCGATGGTCAGCGGCAGCTCGATCTGCTCCTTGGCCAGCTCGACCAGCTTCGCCGACAGCTCGGCCCGCTCCGGGCTGCCCGGCGCGTACTGCAGCACCGGCTCGTTCACGGGGGTCGGGACCTGCGTCACGGCATCCACTGGCACTCCTTCGGCGACGTCGTCGATGGCCAAAGGCTATGCAGCCTCGCCCGGCGGCGTGTTGTTCGAACGGCTAAGCTTGGCGACATCGGGTTGTCCGAACGTACAAGGGAGTGGGCCATCAGCCGGTCGAGCATCCAGCAGCTGCTGCTCGCCCTCGGCGAGCCGTTCGTCGAGGTGCTGACCGCGCCCGACGGCCTGGACGCCGAGGTGCGGGACGTGGTGATCCTCGACCCGGACGACGCCCCCGACTCCCGCCCCGGCGACCTGGTGCTGGTGATCGGGGCCCGCGGCAAGTCCGCCGCCGCGCACGTGCGGGCCGCCGGCAAGCGCGGGGCGACCGCCGTCGCCGTCAAGGACGCCGAGCCGCTGCGCCAAGCCGCCGCCGACGCCGGTGTGGCCCTGCTCGACGTGCGCTCCGAAGTGCGCTGGGAACAGCTGGAGTCGTTGGCACGCAACGTGGTCAGCACCGCCCGCGGCACGGCCGACGCCGACGCCGGCGAGGTGCTCGGCGACCTGTTCTCGTTGGCCCAGACCATCGCCGCGCTGACCGGTGGCAGCGTCAGCATCGAGGACACCGCCAACCGTGTGCTGGCCTACTCGCGGTCCTCCGACGAGGTCGATGAGCTGCGCCGGCTGTCCATCCTCGGCCGGCAGGGGCCGGAGCCGTACCTCAAGATGCTCCGGGAATGGGGCGTCTACCAGCGGCTACGCTCCGGCGAGGACGTCGTGCACATCGACGCCCGGCCCGAGCTGGGCATCAAGCGCCGGATCGCCGTCGGCATCCACGCCGGGTCGCAGCCGCTGGGCACCGTGTGGGTGCAGGAGGGCAGCCATCCCCTGGCCGAGCACGCCGACCGGGCGCTGCTCGGGGCCGCCCGGATCACCGCCCTGCACCTCGTGCAGCACCGCAACACCGCCAGCGCCGGGCTTCGGTTGCGGGAGAACCTGCTCACCGGAGTGCTCGACGGCCGCATCACCGGCGTGTCCGTCGCCGGCCAGATCGGCGCCGACCCGCGGAAACCCGCCGCCGTCGTGGCCTTCCTGTTGCGCAGCACCGATCGCACCCGATCCGAGGTCGAGCTGCACCGGGCCGACATGATCAGCATCATCTCCGTGCACGCCGCCTCGTACCGCCGGTCCGCGCTCGTCACCCCCATCGGCGGCCGGGTCTACGTGCTGCTGCCCGAGGTTTCCGACGCCGGCGCCGTCACCGCCATGACCCGGGACGCCGTCTCCGCCACCAGCCGGCACCTCGGGCTCACCGTCCAGGCCGGCATCGGCTCCGTCGTCGCCGGCCTCGCCGACGTGCCCGTGTCGCGGCAGGAGGCCGACCGCGTCCTCGACGCCATCGCCGCCCGCCCCGAGGTCACCGTCGCCGCCCTCGCCGACGTGCGGACCCAGGTCCTGCTCAGCGAGACCCTCACCCTGCTCTCCGACAACCCCCGCATCCGCGATCCCCGCCTCGATCCCCTGGCCGGCACCGACATCGGCCGCTCCCTGCTGGCCTACCTCGACGCCTTCGGCGACGTCCGCTCCGCCGCCGCCGGCCTGCACGTCCACCCCAACACCCTCCGCTACCGCGTCCGCCGCGCCTGCGAACTCAGCGGCCTCGACCTCGACGACCCCGACCAACGCCTCGTCGCCCAACTCCAACTCCGCCTCACGAAGTGACACCGCGCCGCGACGGCGTCCCGCTCCACAAACGCCCATCACCCCGCCAACCACTCCCCTTTCACCACATGCGCTTCCCATGTGGCATCTGAACCCACATGGGAAGCGCATGTGGCATCAAAGCCGGGGGTGCGCCACATGCGCTTCCCATGTGGCATGTGACGCCAAATGGGAAGCGCATGTGGCAGAAAAGGGGGGTGTCAGGGTAGGTGGGAGTGGAAGATGTCGTAGGCGGCGCGTCCGAACAGGACGAAGCGCACCGTCCGCACCGACGTGTCCAGCGCCAGTTCCTCGGCGACCGTCGACAGAGCGATCTCGGCCGCCGATTCGAGGGGCCAGCGGTAGATGCCGGTGGAGATGGCGGGGAAGGCGACGGTGGCGGCACCGAGTGAGGAGGCCACGCGGAGGGAGTTGCGGTGGCAGTCGGCCAACAACGCCGAGCGGTCCTCGGTGTCGGACCACACGGGACCGACGGTGTGCACGACCCAGCGGGCCGGCAGGCGGCCGGCGGTGGTGGCGACGGCCTGGCCGACCTTGAGCCCACGGCCGTAGTGGCCGGCGCGGAGCTTGCGGCACTCGGCGAGGATCTCGGGCCCGCCGCGGCGGTGGATGGCGCCGTCGACACCGCCGCCGCCGAGCAGGGAGGTGTTGGCGGCGTTGACGATCACGTCCACCTGCTGGGCGGTGATGTCCCCTTCGACGATCTCGATGGGCATGGTCAGGCGTCCAGGACCTGGCCGCGGCGTTCGACGACCGGGGGCAGGGTGGACCAGGGGAAGTTGATCCAGCGGTCGGTGTGGCGCCAGACGTACTCGCACTTGACGGTGGAGTGGGGCTTCTCGTAGACGACGGCGCAGCGGACGTCGGCGACCTTGTCGGCGCAGAAGTCGCGGACGAGTTTCAGCGTTGCCCCGGTGTCGGCGACGTCGTCGCAGACGAGGACCTTGGCGCCGTGCAGGTCGACGGCGTTGGGCACGGGCGGGAGCATGACGGGCAGGTCGAGGCGCTGGTCGACGCCGGTGTAGAACTCGACGTTCATGACGTGCAGGTTCTTGACGTCCAGCGCGTAGCCCAGGGCGCCGGCGACGAACAGGCCGCCGCGGGCGATGGACAGCAGCAGGTCGGGCTCGAAGCCGTCGTCGGCGACGGTCTGGGCGAGCTCGCGGCTGGCGGAGCCGAACAGCTCCCAGGTCAGCACCTCACGCTGGTCGTTCATGGCGGGTAGCCTAACGACCGGAGACAGTTATAGCTTTACAACTACATATAAGGTTAGGCTAAGCTGGGCCGATGAGAGCGACCCGCATCCAGGTCCGCCGCAGCGAGCGGATCACGCCGCACATGGTCCGGGTGACCTTCGGCGGCGACGGCCTGACCGTCGACAACGGCTTCACCGACCGCTACGTCAAGCTGCTGTTCCCCGGCGAGGACGGCTTCCCGGACAACCTCGACGACCTCCCCCGCGACCAGCTGCCACCCCGTCGCACCTACACGATCCGAGCACACGACGCCGAGCGCGACGAGCTGACGATCGACTTCGTGCACCACGGCGACAGCGGCCTGGCCGGACCCTGGGCGGCCAACGCCAAGCCGGGCGACGAGCTGTACTTCCTCGGCCCGGGCGGGGCCTACGCCCCGGACCCGACGGCGGACTGGCACCTGCTGATCGGCGACGAGAGCGCGCTGCCGGCGATCGGCGCGGCCATCGACTCGTTGTCCCCCACGGCCAACGTGGTCGCGGTGGTCGGCAGCGCCGAGCCGCAGGCGCTGGCCCACGAGGTCCGCTGGGTCGACCCGGCCGACGTCGTGGAGACCGTGCGCGGCCTGAGCTTCCCGACCGGCCGCGTGCACGCCTTCGTGCACGGCGAGATGGGCCTGGTCAAGGAGCTGCGCGGCCACCTGACCGGCGACCGCGGCCTCGACCGCGAGCAGCTGTCGATCTCCGGCTACTGGCGGCGCGGCCTGCACGAGGACGCGTTCCAGGCCGAGAAGCGCGCTACAGCCGCCGCAGCCCGCTGAGCACCCGCTCCATCAGACCGAGGTTGGGCACGCCGTCGCCGGCCGCGTCGGCGGCGTGCACAAAAACCAGCCCGAGGCCGGCCATGTCGCCCACCAGCACCTTGGACACGCCGAGCGGGATCGACAGCAGCGCGGCGATCTCGGCCACCGACCGGGTCTGCGCGCACAGCTCGGCGATGGCCCGGTACTCGGCCTGCAACGGCTCGGTCGTGGTGCTGCCCAGCTCGCTGGTCGAGACCAGGGTCTCGATCTGCAACGGCACCTCGGACCGGGTCCGCCCGCCGGTCCACGCGTAGGCGCGCACGATCGCGGCCGACGACTCGTCCTGCTCGGCGGCCGGCGGCTGGTCGGCCGGCGGCCGCTGCACCGGCTGGTCCGGCTCGGCGTGCCGGCCGTCGGGCTCCTTGCGGCGGCGTCGGTCCCGACCGCCGCCGCCGTTGAGCGTGAAGCCGTTGAGCACGTCCGCGAACGTGCTCTCCGCGGGGTCTTCGCCCCAGTCCTCGGTGTTCATCTCCACCCTCAGACGGGCTGGCTGTCCATGGCCTGCTTGGCGACCCTGAGCTCGCTGCGCAGCTCCGGCGTGAGCAGCGGACCGACCTGGTCGACCAGGACGGTCATCTCGTAGGCCACCTGGCCGACGTCGCAGTTGGGGGCGGCCAGCACCGCGAGGCACGAGCCGTCCATGATCGTCATCAGCAGCATGATGCCGCCCTGCATCTCCACCACGGTCCGGCGCACCGGGCCGCCGTCGAAACAGCGGGAGGCGCCCTGCGTGAGGCTGACCGCGCCGGCCGCGATGGCCGCGACCTGCTCGGCCCGCTCAGCGGGCAGCCGCGCGGAGGATGTGAGCAACACACCGTCCACGGACACGACGACCGCGTGCGCGACACCCGGCACATGCTCGGCGAAGTTGTTCACCAACCACCCGAACTGGTTCACCTGCCGCGACTGGGGTGCGGTCATGGGCTCTCCTGCCCCCGTTCGTTCTCACTCGACGCTGCTGCACCAGTGTGGTCCTGACGGATACCAGACTGGTAACTGGCCAGGAAGCCGCGTGTCCGGTTCGGATCGCGGTGGGCGGCGCCCGCCGCGGGGCCGGCCGCCGGGGCGCCGGTGGCCGGGAACAGCCCGGCTTTCGGCACACGTTTCGGCAGGCCAGGACCGTTCTGGACGCCCTGGGGCCGAGGCTGCGGCGGGGGTTGCGCCGCCGGCTGCTCGGCCGGCCAGACCGGCTCCGGCGTCGCCGGCGGGGCCGGTTCGGGCGCGGTGACGCCCGATGGGTTCACCTGATCGGAGGACCCGTTCGCCGGTCCCTCGGCCATGTGCTCGAACCAAGCGTAGCTGGTCGGCTCGAGCGAGACCTCCGCTCGTAGGACGGATTCCTGGTCCTGACGGGGCGGCGGGCTCGGTTGGTCGCTGGGCGTGTTCGCGGCGAACCAGCCCGTGGCCCCGTCGGCGGCGGCCGGCTGGACCGTGGGCGGCGGGGTGAACGCTCGCCGGGGCAGCTCCATGCCGCCGGTCGACAGGACCTCGGGCGGCGAGGTCGGCCCCGGAGGCGGCTTGGGGCCAGAGGGACCTGAAGGACCCGACCGCGGGGGCACGGGCGGGCCGGCGACGGCGGGACCGGCCGGGGGCGGCTCGACGGGCTTGCGCGGCACCCGGCGGGTCGGCAGCGGCGTCGGCGACGGGTCGATGGCCTTGACGACGTTGGGCGGCGGCGCGTCCGGCACCACCGGCGTGTTGCGCTCCGGCGGGTCCCACGGCTCGTCCTCGACGCTGTCGGTCGGCCAGACCACCTCGTCGATGCGCTCGATGCGGGTGGTGTCGTCCGGCCCCAGCCGCGGAGCAGGCGGCATGCCGTTCAGGGCGCCGCCGGGCGCGCTCAGCGGCCGCTCCCGGTCGCCGCTGCCCCGCACCACCAGCTCGGCCGGCACGGTGACCACGGCGGTCAGGCCCTCGCCGCCGCGGCCCTGCTCGAAGCGGACCCGGAAGGAGTGCCGGCTGGCCAGCCGGCCGACCACGAACAGACCCATCTGGCGGGACACCGGCACCTCGACCGCGGCGCCGGCCGAGACGCGGTTGTTGGCCTCGCCCAGTTCCGTGTCGCCCATGCCGATGCCCTGGTCGACGACCTGGATGACGATGTCGCCGTTGGTGTCGCGGTGGCTGTCCACGGTGACCTGGGTGTCCGGCCGGGAGAACGCGGTGGCGTTGTCCAGCAGCTCGGCGATCAGACGCACGAGGTCGCCGGCCGCGTAGCCGACGACGGTGGCGGTCGGGGCGGAGCGGACCACGGCCCGCTGGTAGTGCTCGATCTCGGAGACGGCGGCCCGCAGCACGTCGCCCAGCGGCAGCGGCTTGGTGAACCGGCGGGACAGGTCCAGGCCGGACAGCACCATCAGGTTCTCGTTGTTGCGCCGCATGCGGGTCGCGAGGTGGTCCAGCTTGAACAGGTTGGCCAGCTGCTCGGGGTTCTCCTCGTGCCGCTCCAGCTGCTCCATCAGACGCAGCTGCCGCTCCACCAGGCCCTGGCTGCGCCGGGACAGGTTGACGAAGATGTTGCCCAGGTTGCTGCGCAGGCTGGCCTGCTCGGCCGCGGACTTGACGGCCTGGCCGTGCACCTCGTCGAAGGCCCGGGCCACCTGCCCGAACTCCTCGGTGGTGTACACCGGCACCGGGTCGATCCGGACCTCCTCGCCGCGACCCTCGCGGATCTTGGCCACCGCCTCGGGCAGCCGGCGGGCGGCGACGTCGAGGGCGGTGCGGCGCAGCACGCCGAGCGAGCCCAGCAGGTAGCGGCCGACGACCAGGCCGATGCCGCCGGCCAGCAACACGGTCACGACCAGCACCACGGACTCGAGGCCGGCCCGGTCGCTGCTGTCCTCCTGCAGCGCCGACGCGGTGTCGCGGATCTGCCCGGCCAGGCCGGTGGAGACCTTGCTGACCAGCGCCACGGTCGCGTCCGAGGTGCGGTTCCACTCGTCCTGCGGGATGGTCAGCCCGCCGGCCGCCGGGGCGTTGTGCACGCCGGTGGTCTTCTTGACCGCGCCCTGGACCGGGGCGGCCTGGCCGACCGGCTGGGTGGCGGCGAAGTCGAGCAGCTGCCGCCGGGTGCCCACGTCGACGCCGGCCACCGTCTGCTGGAACGCCTGCTGCCACTCGGGCGACGCCACCGCCTGGAAGTTGGCCACCGCGTCGTCGTAGCGGGTCTCGGAGGCGGCCAGCATCTTGGCCTCGGCGTCGATCAGGTGGCCGCGGGTGATGCCGACCAGCACCACCGCCTGCTCCAGCCGGATCTGCTCCTGGGCGTTCTCCAGGTCCAGCAGCGCGGTCGCCGGGCTGGACAGCGACGGGTCGCCCAGCTGCACCACCAGGGCCTGGTCGAAGTTCAGCGCGGTCTCGATGACCTGCGTGTACGCCGACACGGCGTCGGTGTCGGCGTCGACGGTCTGCTCGACCGGGCGGCGGATGGACGGCAGCTGGCCGAGGTTGAGCTGGAGGTCGTTGAACCACGCCGAGGAGGCGGCGGACAGGCCGGGCGTGCGGTGCGCGGCGTCGGCGACCTTGGACGCGGCCGTGTCGACCGCCTTGGCCTGCGCGTGGAACGCGGCGTTGCCCTGGGCCGGCACCAGCGCGGCCAGCGTGCGCTCGCGCTGCAGCTGCGTGGTCAGCGGGGTCAGGGAGTCACGCAGCGCGATGATGCGCTGGATGGTGAGGTACGAGTCGGCCTGGCCGATCTCGCTGCGCACCTGGAGAAAGCCGAGGGTGACCGCCACGACGACCGGCACCACGAGCACCGCGGCCAGCTTGACCAGCACCGGCCAGTTGCGCCACCGGGCGACCGTGTGCCACCACGGACCCGGGCTGGGCTGAACCACGATGCGTCCTTCCTGGGGTGCTGGTGCGAAGCGCCGCCAAGTATCGCACTGGCAACATCGGTCTTCCCCTGTGTTCGGTTGTCTGCCGAGACGGGAAACGTGTTACGGGCGTTCGGCCGCTGCGGGGGGTGTACTCCAGGCCGAATTCCGCTGTCAAGGCCGACACGTCGCCTCGGGCGCGACCGTCCCCGGGATCGGTCCGGTCACCCGCGCCCCAGGGTCCGGCCATGGTCGGGCCGGGCGTGCGGTTGACTCCGGTCACGCCCCCGTTAGAGTTGGCCCACTTTTGTTCAACGTGTCCCTGGAGGACAGGTGGCCACAGCGTCGACGACGGGTCGGCACGCGGCGGTCGAGTCGGACCAGTCGGTGTTCGGCGGCCGGCCGGCCGCCCCGGGACGTCCGGACTTCGAGGCCATCCAGGACTCGCCGGAGTTCACCGAGCTGCGGCGGCGGCTGCGGCGGTTCATCTTCCCGATGACCGCGCTGTTCCTGGTCTGGTACCTCACCTATGTGCTGCTGTCGGCGTATGCCCACGCGTTCATGGCCCAGCAGGTGTTCGGGCTGGTCAACGTCGGCCTGCTGCTCGGGCTGGGCCAGTTCGTGTCCACGGTGCTGATCACGTTGGCGTACAACAGGTTCGCCCGCAGGCGCATCGACCCGCAGGTGGCCCTGATCCGCACGCACGCCGGACTGGAGACCAAGTGAGGATCCTGGCCGACGGGACCGCGACCGGCAACCCGCTGATCAACCTGAGCGTGTTCGTGCTGTTCGCGGCGGCGACGCTCTACATCGTCTACCGGGTCAGCAGCGGCAACAAGACCACGTCGGACTACTACGCGGCCGGCGGCGCCTTCACCGGCGCGCAGAACGGGATCGCGCTGTCCGGCGACTTCCTGTCGGCCGCCTCGTTCCTGGGCATCGCCGGCGGCATCGCCGTGCACGGCTACGACGGCTTCCTGTACTCGGTGGGCTGGGTGGTGGCCTGGCTGATCGGGCTGCTGCTGATCGGCGAGATGCTGCGCAACACCGGCCGGTTCACCATGGGCGACGTGGTGGCGTACCGGATGCGCCAGCGCCCGGTGCGCGCCGCGGCCGCCATCTCCACGCTGGTCATCTCGTTCTTCTACATGCTGGCCCAGATGGCCGGCGCCGGCGGCCTGGTGGCCCTGCTGCTCAACGTCACCGACCGGGCCGGGCAGTCGCTGGTGATCGTGGTCGTCGGCGCCATCATGATCTTCTACGTGCTGGTCGGCGGCATGAAGGGCACCACATGGGTGCAGATCATCAAGGCCGTGCTCCTGCTGCTGTGCGTGACCCTGATCAGCGTGTTCATGCTGGGCAAGTTCGGCTTCGACTTCTCCTCGATCCTGGACCGGGCCACCCAGAACAACCCGCTGGGCAGCGCGATCCTCGGCCCGGGCGCGCAGTACGGCCGCAACGAGCTGGACTTCGTGTCCCTGGCGCTGGCCCTGGTGCTGGGCATCTGCAGCCTGCCGCACGTGCTGATGCGCTTCTACACGGTGCCCGACGCCAAGCAGGCCCGCCGCTCGGTGGTGTGGGCGATCTGGACGATGGTCGTGTTCTACCTGTGCACGCTGGTCGTCGGCTTCGGCTCGGGCGCGCTGGTCGGCTCGCAGAACATCCTGCACGCCCCCGGCGGCGAGAACTCGGCCGCGCCGCTGCTGGCCTTCCGGGTGGGCGGGGCGGTGCTGCTGGGCATCGTGTCCGCGGTCGCCTTCGCCACCATTCTCGCCGTGGTCGCCGGCCTCACCCTGGCCGCGTCGGCCTCGTTCGCGCACGACGTGTACGCCAACATCATCAAGCACGGCAAGGCTGATCCCCGGCGTGAGGTGCGGGTGGCCCGCCAGACCGCCGTCGCCGTCGGCGCGCTGGCCATCATCGGCGGCATCGCCGCCAACGGCCAGAACGTCGCCTTCCTGGTCGCGCTGGCGCTGGCCCTGGCCGCATCGGCCAACCTGTCCACCATTCTGTTCGCGCTGTTCTGGAAGCGCTTCAACACCACCGGCACCCTGTTCAGCATCTACGGCGGCCTGGGCTCCTGCCTGGTGCTGATCGTGTTCTCCCCGGTGATGTCCGGCGCGCCCACCTCGCTCATCCCGCACGTGGACTTCCACTGGTTCCCGCTGAGCAATCCCGGGATCGTCTCCATCCCCTTCTCGTTCCTGTGCGGCATCGTCGGCACGTTCCTCGGCGGCCGCAAGGGCGTCGACCCGGCCAAGCAGGCCGAGATGGAGGTCCGGGCCCTCACCGGCATCGGCGCCAGGACCTGACCGCCGCTTCCACCTCCTCTCCCCTCGCCCCCACGTGAGTGGCTCACTTCGCCTCTACCCCCACCTGAGCCACTCAGGTGGGGGTTGTTTGGCGAAATGAGCCACTCACGTGCGCGGCCGGTCGGTGCGCCGCGCCCTCACTCGTTCGGCCCTCGTGACACAACCAAGCGTTTGCTAGGTTTCTCCCCATGATTGCCACGGTTGTCTGGGGCACAGGCAACGTCGGTCGCGCGGCCATCCGGGCCGTGGAGGCCCACCCGGCGCTGAAGCTCACGGCGGTGCTCGTGCACGATCCGGCCAAGGTGGGCCGGGACGCGGGCGCGCTGGCCGGGCTGGACGTCGAGTTGGGCGTGGCGGCGACCGACGACGTCGAGGCGGTGCTGGCGGCGGGGCCGCGGGCGGTGGTGTACGCGGGCAGCGGCGACACCCGGCCGATGGAGGCGCTCGCGGATCTGGTCCGGGCGGTGGAGTCCGGGGCCGTGGTCGTGACGCCCTCGCTGTACCCGCTCTACGACCACCGCAACGCGCCGGCCGAGCTGCGCGACCCGGTGCTGGCGGCGATCAAGGCCGGCGGCGGGTCGCTGTTCGTGTCCGGGGTGGACCCGGGCTGGGGCAACGACGTGCTGCCGCTGCTGATCAGCGGACTGGCCAGCACCATCGACGTGATCCGCTGCCAGGAGATCTTCGACTACTCCACCTATGAGCAGCCCGACTCGGTCCGCTACCTGGTCGGCATGGGCCAGCCCATGGACTACCAGCCGCCGATGCTCTACCCGACGGTGCCGACGATGGTATGGGGCGGCCAGATCCGGCTGATGGCCCGGGAGCTGGGCGTCGAGCTGGACGAGATCCGCGAGACGGTGCAACGCCGCCCGCTGGAGACCACGGTGACCACCCGGACCATGGGCGAGTTCGAGGCCGGCACGCAGGGCGCGGTCCGGTTCGAGGTGCAGGGCATCGTCGACGGCGCGGCCCGCATCGTCATCGAGCACGTGACCCGCATCCACCCGTCGGCCGCCCCGGACTGGCCGCTGCCGCCCAGCGGCGACGGCGCGCACCGCGTGATCATCGAGGGCCGCCCGCGCATCGAGGTCACCGTGGAGGCGACCGACGAGAGCGAGAACCGCTCGGCCGGCGGCAACGCCACCGCGGTGGGCCGGCTGGTCAACGCCATCGACTGGCTGGCCGCGGCCGAGCCCGGCCTGTACGACGCGCTGGACGTCCCGCTGCGGCCGGCGATCGGCAAGCTCAACCGCCCCTGACTGTCCGGAAAGGACGATCGCGATGGTGCACATCGACATTCCGGCGGGCAAGGACGCGATCGGCTACGTGTGGGGCGAGATGGTGCCCGGCATCGGCGTCGCGGCCGCCAACTTCTCGCTGTCGGTGTACCAGCACACCACGTTGGGGCTGCGGGAGTTCGAGGCCGCGCGGCTGCGGATCGCCCAGATCAACGGGTGCCTGTTCTGCCTGGACTGGCGGACCGACCGGGACGGCGTGAAGGTCGAGGAGGGCTTCGCGGAGGCGGTGACGCAGTGGCGCACCACCGAGGCGTTCGACGAGCGCACCCGGCTGGCCGCCGAGTACGCCGAGCGGTACGCGCTGGACCACCACAATCTCGACGAGGACTTCTGGGCGCGGATGTCCGAGCACTACAGCCAGCGGGAGATCGTGGAGCTGAGCATGAGCATCGGCTCCTGGCTGGCGTTCGGGCGGCTCAACCACGTGCTGGGCATCGACGCGGTGTGTGTGCTGCCGGGGCACTGACGCGGCCCCGGCAGCCGCCGTCACAGGTCGGTGGCGATGATCTTCTCGATGTTGCGCTCGGCCAGGGCGGTGATGGTGACGAAGGGATTCACGCTGGTGTTGCCGGGAATCAGCGAGCCGTCGATGGCGTACAGGCCCTGATATCCGTTGAGGCGCCCGTAGTTGTCGGTGGCCCGGTTGAGCACCGCGCCGCCCAGCGGGTGGTAGGTGAGGTGGTCGCCCCAGATCTTGTTGACACCGAACAGATCCGAGCGGTAGATCGTCGCCTCCTTGGCGTTGATCTTGTCGAAGATGGTCTTGGCCATGTCGATGGACGGCTGCTTCCACACCGTCTGCCAGCTCAGGTCGACCTTGTTGGCGGCGGCGTTCCAGGAGAACTCCGCGCGGTTGGGGTTCTTGGTGATGGACAGGTAGAACGAGGCGTAGGTCTCGATGCCGGTCGGCAGCGGGGCCACCTCGGCGAACGCGCCGCCGGCGGCCCAGTTGTCGATGCCGCCGCAGGGAATGGAGGCCTGCACCGAGCCGGTCGGGTCCCACAGCCAGTTGGCCCGGCCGACCATGACGTTTCCGTTGTCGCCCCAGCCCTTGCCGATCTCCGGGCTCAGGTTGGGCAGCTTGCCGGTGGCCTTGAGCATGGTCAGCAGCTTGCTGGTGCCGACGCTGCCGGCGGCGAAGAACACCTTGTCCGCGGTGACGGTCTTGGTGGCGGTGACGTCGCCGGTGGTGGTGAGCTGGTCGATCAGCACGGTGTAGCCGCCGCCGGCGGCCGGGCTGACCGAGGTCACCTTGTGCAGGGGGGAGATGGTGACCCGGCCGGTGGCCATCAGCTTGGGAATGTAGGTCTTCTGCAGGGACTTCTTGCCGTAGTTGTTGCCGTACAGGATCTCCCCGGCCACCGCCGACTTCGGCACGGCGCCCGCGGCCTCCTGTTTCATGTAGTCCCAGTCGTACACGTCGGGCACGAAGACGAACGGGAAACCCGATCGCTGCGCCTGTTTGCGGCCGACCCGCGCGTACTGGTAGCAGTCCACGGTGTCGAACCAGGCCGGGTCGATCAGGCCCACGCCCAGTTCGGTGTTAGCCCGCGGGTAGTAGGTGCCGTACATCTCGTCGGCGTTGACCGAGGGCAGGATGGCGCCGAAGTTCTCCCGCTTGGGCGTGACCGCCATGCCGCCGTTGACCAGTGACCCGCCGCCGACGCCCCGGCCCTGGTAGACGATGATGCCGGCGAACTCCTCGGCGTCCAGGATCCCGGTGTAGCGCGGGATGTCCCGGTCGATGGGGAAGCCGAGGAAGTTGCTCAGCGGCTGTTTCGTCTTGGTGCGCAACCAGTACGAGCGGCCGTCGGGGTTGGTGGTGTTGGCGAAGATCTTGCCGTCGGACCCGGGCGTGTCCCAGGCCATGCCCATCTCGACCATCTGCACGCTGACGCCGGCCTGGGCCAGCCGCAGCGCCGCGACCGAACCGCCGTACCCGGTCCCGATGATCAGCACGGGCACGTGCGCGCCGCTCTGGATCGGCCCGGACGCGGCCGGCGCGGCGATCGCCCTACCACCGAGGGCGACCGCCCCCAAGATAGAACCTGTTCCAGCGATGAACGCGCGGCGGGAGAGTCGACCAGAAGCGTTAGTCTCTAATGGTTTTTCGCTCATGTGATCTTCCTCACCGTTGAGGGATTAGAACAAGTTATACGTACAAACGGCCGATCAGTCACTACGTACCGGCGAGTAACTTGGCTCGGGTTCGACGCCGCGCCGCCGTCCGTCCTGAATGGACCGTCGCCGTTGTCCTTCACCGACAACGCCTTTGTCGATCACGAAAAACGCCCCTCGTATCCGAGGGGCGCTCGACGTGACGGCTGCTACGCCTGGATCGCGGCCCGGGTCAGCGTGGTGGCGGTCTGGACCAGACTGGCGATGGCCGCCTCGGGCGCCATGCCGTGCAGGTCGGTCAGCGAGAACAGCGCCTCGGCGCTGACCACCACGGCCAGGCCGTTCTTGAGCTGGGCCAACGCCTGCGGGTCGCGGCCGCCGAGCGTGCCGGCCAGCGGCGCGAGGGCGTAGTCGATGAGGCCGAAGCGCATGCCCGGCCGGGCGTCGGCCTGCTCGGGGCGGACGACGGTGGCGGCGATCATCGCCCGCACCACACCCTGGCGGGCCAGCACGTGCCGCAGCAGGAACTCGGTGGCGGCGGCGATGCGCACGATCGGGTCGTCGGAGTCGGCGACCGGGGCCAGCGCCTCTTGCGGGCTGGGTATCTGACCGGCGATGGCCTCCCGCAGCAGCGAGGCCAGGTCCGGGAAGTAGCGGTAGGCGGTGGCTTCCGACACCAGGGCCGCCTTGGCCACCTCGGGCATCGTCACCTCGCGGCCACTGCGGCTGAGCTCGGCCGCCGCCCGCACGATCGCTGTGCGGGTGCGGAGCTTCTGGTTCACCCGGCCCGAGGTGGTCTGCGCCATGCCGTCCATGCTACCCGATTCGTGAGAGAGCACTTGCATCACAATGCTAGGTTCATGAGAGTCAATTCTCACGAAGGAGGCTCCAGTGCCCGACGTCGCGATCACCGGCCCGGACGGCGGCGAGATCATCGAACTCGGCCCGGCCCGGATGCGGATCATGGAGGACGGCAGCGTCACCCAGCACCGGCTGGGCATCGGCGAGATCACCCTGGCCCCGCGCAGCGCCGGGCCGCCGCAGCACCGGCACGCCCAGCACGACGAGGGCTTCTACGTGGTGTCCGGCACCGTGCGGTTCACCGTCGGCGACCAGGACCACGTGGCCCCCAAGGGCACCCTGGTCATGGTGCCGCCGGGTGTGCCGCACACGTTCGCCAATCCCGGCGACGAGCCGGCCGTCATGCTCAACACCTTCACGCCCGACCTGTACGTGCAGTACTTCCGGGACCTGCGCGCAGTGGTCGCCGCCGACGGCGCCCTGACGCCCGCCGCCACCGTCGAGGTCATGAGCCGCTACGCCACCACGCCCGCCACCGACTTCGCCTGAGCCACCGCGGCGGGCCCCTTTCCCGGGGCCCGCCGCCGTCAGAACTCCTGCTTCACGAAGTCCTCGATCGCCGCCGCCGTCAGCTCCGCCGCCTCGATGTGCGGGAAGTGCCCCGCCCCCGGCGCCGGCACGAACCGGCCCCTGGCAAAGCTCTCCGCGAACGACCGTCCATAGTCGACGGTCGCGATGCCGTCCTGCTCGCCCCACACCACCAGCGCCGGCGCCTTCGCCCCGCGCAGCCGTCGCCGCAGCTTCGGGTCGTACATGAACGGCTCCCCCGCGTACACCGCCAGCGCCTCCTGGTTGGCCGCCGCCATCGCCCGCTGCTCCTCCGTCAGCGTCGACGGATCCAGCCGCAGCGCCGGGTTCACGAACGCCAGCTCCCCCAGCCGCTGCGGCGGCAATCCCCTGGTGTCGGTCAGCTTCCCGACCGCAGGGTCGATCCCGACCGCGTTCAGCAGCACCACCCCGCCGATCCGCCCCCAGCTGTCCCGGGTCGCCATCTCCGCCGCGATCCAGCCGCCGATCGAGCTGCCCACCACCAGCACCCGCTCCGCGTCCAGGCGTCCAAGCAGGTCCAGGTAGGCCACCGCCAGGTCGGCCACGCTGTCGCACCACTGCGGCCTCGGCCGTGCGTCGAACCCCGGGTGCGTCGGTGTCAGCACCGTCCGATCCCCCGGCAGCAGCCCCGCCAGCCCCGCCACCGACCTCGGCCCCGCGCCACCGTGCAGCACCAGCGCCGTCTCCCCCGCCCCTCCCCGCACGTCCACATCCACCGTCAGCCCGTTCCCGAGATCGACCACCATCGCCCGCCCCTTCGTAAGAGTCAACTCTCACGACTCTAGGATCGCCGCCCGCTTCATGCAAGTCCACTCTCACAAACGACGATGCCAGGAAGGCCAATACTGGCGCTGGACGGATCGGTCCCCCGATCGTGGTGGGGACGCTTGGAAGGGGGCTTTCCTCCACTCGGAGTGGAGGAAAGCCCCCTTCCAAGCGTCAAGGGGCGGCGGGTGGGGGGCGGGGAGGGGGGCTCGGGTGGTGATGGGTGGATCGTTCGAGTGATGATTTGCGGCGTGGAGATCGCGGCGGAGATTGTGGCCCTGGTGGTGGCGGTGCTGGCGGTCACGGCGGTGGCCCGGCGGCTGGACTGGTCGGCGCCGCTGTGCCTGATCGTGGTGGGCGTCGCGGTGTCGTTCGTGCCGGGGGTGCCGGAGTACCAGCTGGATCCGGAGGTGGTGCTGGTCGGGCTGCTGCCACCGCTGCTCTATTCGACGGCGATCCAGACCTCGCTGGTGGACTTCAACCGGCTGCGCGGGCCGATCGCGGTGCTGTCGGTGGGCCTGGTCCTGTTCACGACGGCGGGCGTGGGCGTGGTGGCGTGGCTGGTGATCCCGGGCCTGCCGCTGGCGGCGGGCTTCGCGCTGGGGGCGATCGTGGCCCCGCCGGACGCGGTGGCGGCGACGGCGGTGGCCCGCCGGGTGGCGATGCCCCGCAAGATGGTGCGGCTGCTGGAGGGCGAGAGCCTGTTCAACGACGCGGCGGCGCTGGTGGCCCTGCGCACGGCGATCGCGGCGATCGCGGGCTCGATCTCGTTGTGGCAGGTGGGCCTGGACTTCGTGTGGGCGGCGGTGGGCGGCGTGGTGGCGGGCCTGGTGGTGGGCTTCGTGGCCTCGCTGGTGCGCATGAAGCTGACGGAGCCGGTGGCCGACACGGCGCTGTCGTTCGCGGTGCCGTTCGTGGCCTACCTGCTGGGCGAGAGGATCTACGGCTCGGGCGTGCTGGCGGTGGTGGTGGCCGGCCTGATGCTGGGCCACCGGTCGCCGCGGGTGCTGTCGGGGGCGGCCCGCACGGCCAGCCGGCACAACTGGCAGACGGTGTCGTACCTGCTGGAGAACATCGTCTTTCTGCTGATCGGCCTGCAACTGCGGCACATCCTCACCGAGGTGGCGCACAGCGGCCTGTCGGTGCTGACGCTGACGTGGATCTGCGCGGCGGTGCTGGCGGCGACGATCGCGACCCGGATGCTGTGGCTGGTCGGTGTGGCCGCCGAGAAGCGGCTCACCGCGATGCTGGGCATGAAACGCAAGAAGGCGTGGCCGTGGCGGTATTCCGTGGTGATCGGCTGGGCCGGCATGCGCGGGGTGGTGACACTGGCGGCGGCGTTCGTGCTGTCGCCCGACACGCCGCAGCGGGTGGTGCTGGTGCTGGCGGCCTTCGTGGTGGTGGCGGGCACACTGCTGGTGCAGGGCACGACGCTGCCGCTGCTGGTGCGGCGGATGGGCCTGCCCGGCCCCGACCCGGCCCAGGATGCCTTGCAGGAAGCGGCTTTGCTGCACGACATGGTCCGGGCCGCGCTGGTCAAGCTGGACGAGATCACCACGCCGGAGGACCCGCCGGAGGTGGTGCAGGGCCTGCGGGACCGTCTCCGGGGCCGCACCGACGCGGCCTGGGAGCAGTTGGGCCGGCAGAGCGCGCTCAACGAGACGCCGAGCGACGCCTACCGCCGGCTGCGCCTGCAACTGCTGACGGTCGAGCGTGAGCACTGTTTGCGGGCACGGGACAAGGGCACCGCCGATGACGTGGTGTTGCGGCGGGTCCTGGAGCGGCTCGACATCGAAGAGTCCATGTTGGACCGTGACGAGGAGGAGCCGCCCCAGGAGGGCCGGGAGCTGCGCGCCCCGGCCTCGCTGGCCGAGGCGTGCAAGCACCTGGCCCACGAGTGGCGGGACGTCCCGGCCAGCAGCGCGGACAGCTGCGCCGCCTGCGTCGAGGAGGGCATCACCTGGGTGCACCTGCGGAAGTGCCTGAAGTGCGGCAACGTGGCGTGCTGCGATTCCTCGGTGGGCAAGCACGCCGACAAGCACTTCCGCGACACCCGGCACCCGGTGATGCGCAGCTACGAGCCGGGCGAGAGCTGGCGCTGGTGCTTCGTGGACAAGAAACTCGGCTAGGCCCTCCTGTTCACCCACCAGGCCAGCGGAAGGGCGATCAGCACCACTGCCTGGATGCCGAGCAACGCCGCGACGATGCCCCACCGGTCGGCCACCAGGCCGGCCCCCAGGGCGACGAGCGCGTAGAGCACGCTGCCCAGCAGTGACGCGAGCGACCCCATCGTCGCCCGTTCCCGGTCGGTGAATTCACGCTGTAGCAACGTCTGCTGGGCGATCGTCGAGATGCCGTAGGCTGGCGATCCCAGCAGCACGGGCGAAACCACCGTCGGCTTGACCAGCGCCACCGTGTTCGCCACGGCGTCGAACAGCTCACCGAACAGCAGCGTTCGGGCCGCACCCAGCTTCCCGATCACCCAGCCACTGGCCCGGAAGCCGGCGAAGGCCACCCCATGGCCGAAGGTGCGCCACAGGCCGAGTGTCCACAGTGGCCACAGACCGGCCACGAACACCGGCGACAACTGGGCCGCGCTTTCGCTGCTGTACCGGAGCGCCGACACCAGCGTCATCCGCTGTAGCACCGGATTGCCGCGGATGCCACGCAGGGCCGATCCCAGGTGCCCCAACACATTCGTCTCCAGCGGCCGGTGCACCCGTGGCTCCCGGATCCCCAACGCGACCAGCAGGCACAACACCTGCGGCACCACCGACAACACCACGACGGCACGCAGCGACCACGCGCCCGCCACCACGCCGCCGATCGCTGCCGCCACGGCCAGCGCGATCTGGAACATCGAGTTCACCCGGCCCGAGTGCCGGGCGAACTCCCCCTCCCGACCGATTTCGAGCAACGTGTCGTAGAGCAGGGATTCGTTGTTGCCGCTCCACAACGCGGTCGCCAATCCCTCCAGCACAACCGCTGCCAGCAGCACGCCGTACCCCGGCGCGCTGGCGTACCCGACGTGGGCGGCCACCATGGCCACCGCGCCGGCGATCATCGTCCCTCGCCGCCCGAGCCGGTCGGACAGCACCCCCGTTGGCACCTCGAACGCCGCCGAGGCCAGCATCTTCACCGCCAACACACTGGCCGCGGCGGCATACGACCCCGCCACCTGGGCGAAGTAGATGACCATGATCGGCCCGTACATGCGGAAATCACCGCAGAAGTTGAACCAACTCAACAACCGAACATTGCGAGGCACTACGAATTGACGTGTGGACAACGCAGAACTCCCGGAAGGCGAACGGAGACGCCAAGCGGCGCCTGGGGCCGGCAACACCTGTCACCTCGCCCCGGCGGGACCGGGATGTGCGCTGCTACCCGCGCAGGGTCACAAACCCGCGGTCACCAGGGGGCGAACGGAAGCTCCAGTCATCGTCACGAACATCATCGCTCCTCTTTTCCCCGGCGGACCGCATTCCGCAGCCGCGCCACCCTAGCGACCCCAGCACCAGCATGTCCACGGATATGGCAGCTGCGCCATGCGGGCCACACCACCGCACCCCGTCGAACAGGCTTCTCCGGATCGGCTAGTCGACCGGGAAGGTGGCGCCCAGGCCCATGCCGGTGATCCACTCGGGCACGGCCTCGTAGTCGGTCCAGACCAGGGGGCGGGCGAGGGCGGCGGCGCCGATGAGCCAGGTGCGGATCTCGTGGCCGCCGCTGCCGGCCTGGGACTCGAGGCCGATGTCGCCGAGGGCGGCGATGGGGGCGAGGTCGCCGGCAGTGAGCTGCTTGAGGAACCAGCGGTCCCAGTCGGAGTTGACGGGGGCGTTGGGGTCGCCGGCCATGGCCCGCACGCCGGGCTCACGGGCGGCCGCGAAGGCGCGGGCGTTCTTGCGGCCGTGGATCATCGAGGCCCGGCGCTCGCCCACGACCGCGGGGTCGCGAGGGTCGTTGGGGGGCAGCCAATGCGAGAGGCCGCCGCTGGCGACGATCAGGACACGGCCGGGGAAAGGGGCGGCGCGGAGGACGCGGCCGAGGGCCCGGCCGAGCTCAAGGCAGCGGGGCATGCTGGGCAGCGGAGGGGCGGCGGTGTTCACGACAAGGGGCACCATGGGCACGTCGCCGACGACCATGTCGTAGCTCTGCACAACGCCGTGGTCCACGGTCAGCGAGTACGAGAGCGAGAGGTCGAAGCCAGCGGCGGCGAGGCCGTCGCGGACCGACCACGCGAGCTCGCCGGCGACCGGCAGGGGACCCTCGCGGCTGGCGAAGTCGCCGAAGCCGACGGCCTCCTCCACACCCAGCACGAAAGGCGGCATGGCGTCGTAGAAGTTGGCGTGGAAGTGGTCCGGCCCGATCACCACGACGGCGTCGGGGCGGAGGGCGGCGACGGCGCGGCGGACCCGTTCGGCGGCGGCGAGGAAGGCGCCGCCGGGAGCGTCCACATCGGACGGTGGCATGAGGGTTGCGAACGGGGAGTGGGACAGCGCGACCAAGCCGACGAGTTCGCTCATGCGCTGTCCCCCAACAGAAAGTCGTTGTGCACGGCCAGATACTCAGAGACCTTCTCCCACTGCGGCCAGTGGCCGGCGTCGTTGATCACGTGCAGGCGGGCGTCGGGCAGCCATTCCAGCAGCAGCGCGGCCTCGTCGAGACCGCCGGTGGGGTCGTGGTCGGTCCACAGCAGCAGGGTGGGCGCCGTGATCTTGCCTACCCAGGCCGGTTCCCACGCGAAGTCGGCGCGCACCACCGGATCCTGCAACACCAGGGTGTTGGCGATGGCCCGGGTGAAGCCGTCCCGGCCATAGACCTTGCGGCGCAGCAGCACGAGCTCGTCGGTGACCATCTCCTTGTGGTGGAACAGGAACTCCACCCGGGGCCGCACGGTCGCGTCGGACGGGTCGGCGACCGCGGCCATGGTGCTGTCCCGCAGCCGGGCCATGACCTCGGGCTTGTTGGCGATGTTGCCGGGAGTGTTGAGCACCAGCCGGTCGACCCGCCCCGGGGCGTGCGCGGCGGTCCACGCGGCGACCCAGCCGCCGAGGGATTCCCCGGACAGGTGGGCGGATTCGATGCCCAGGGCGTCGAGCAGGTCCAGCAGGTGCTCGGACAGCACGTCGATCGTGTAGTGGCGGTCGGGCAGATCGGACCAGCCGTGGCCGACCATGTCGTACGCGGTGACGCGGAAATGCTCGGCCAGGCCGGCGATGTCCCGCGCGTACGCCTCCAGGTGGCCGCCGGTTCCGTGCAGCAGCACCAGATCCGGCCCGGCGCCGGCGCGCAGCACCCGGGTGCGCACGCCCCGCACGTCCACGTGCCGCAATTCGTGGTCCACATCGGACAGTTCATCCCAGATGGAGATATGCTCCGGCAACGCTTTCACGGCTTCTCCTCCCCGTACTCGGCCCGTGCCTCGGCCATGGTGGCCAGCCCGGCGCTCTGCCGCCGGCCGACGCCGAGCAGGCCGAGCAGCCGGGAGTTCTCGATGGTCAGGAACTCGACCGGCTGCTCGGCCGAGTCGTTGTAGTGGCGGTGCCAGGTCCACGGCGGCGTGTAGACGAAGTCACCGGTCGCCCAGGACTCGGTCTCGTCCTCGACCTCGCTGTGCCCGGTCCCGGAGATCACGTAGTGCACGGTCTCGTGGTGGTGGCGCTGCATGTCCGAGCTCAGGCCGGGCGGAATGGTCTGCCGGAAGATCTCGAACGACACGGTCGGCAGCCGGCCGGCGATGGACAGCGTGGTCGGGTTGTGCACCTGGTCGGCCGGCAGCCGTTCCAGCTCGGCGGCCCGCACGACGACCGGCCGCGCCGGGCTGGGCCGCACGCTGTCGCTGATCGCGCCGAGGAACTCGGCCATGCTGAAGTCCGGTCCGGACTGGGCCATCAGATCGTCTCCGTCCTGCCGCCGTCGACCGTGAGCACGGTCCCGTTCACGTAACTCGCCGCCCGAGAAGCCAGGAACGCCACCGTGGCCCCGATCTCGTCGGCGGTCGCCGGCCGCCAGGCCGGCACGCTCATGGCGTCGCGGGCGGCCACCTCGGCCAGCGTCGACCCGCTGGCCGCCGCCCGCGCGGCCAGCACCGAGGTCCGCCGACCGGTCAGGACGACGCCGTGGCCCTGGCGCAGCAGGTGGGCGGCGGTGGCGTGGCCGATGCCGGTGGCCCCGCCACCGACCAGTGCGGTTCGTGTGCTGATGTCGGCCTCCCCCGGTCGGTGCGGTCGGCGCTAGCCTGGCCGTCATGAACCGGGCAGGACAACGATGAGTCCCGCTGAGCGGGATGGCATGGGCGGCCTCGACCGCGCCGCGGCGATCCTGGGCGCGTTCGACGCCGGGCACCGCGAGCTGACGCTGGCCGGCCTGGTCGAGCGGTCCGGGCTGCCGCGCTCGACCGTGCACCGGACCGCCGACAAGATGATCCGGCTCGGCTGGCTGGACAAGCCCCGCGACCGCTACCGGGTGGGCAACCGGCTGTTCGAGATCTCCAGCCTGGCCCCGATCCGGCACGAGCTGCGCGAGTCGGTGCTGCCGTTCCTCCAGGACCTGCACCACGCCACCCGCACCACCGTGCAGCTCGGAGTGCTGGACGGGACCCAGATCCTGGTGGTGGAGAAGATCACCGGGCACCGGCCGATGCCGATGCTGGAGCAGGTCGGCGGGGCGGTGCCGGCCTACTGCTCGGGGCTGGGCCGGGCCATCCTGGCCTACTCCGACCCCGCGGTCGTGCAGAAGGTGCTGGCCGCCGGCCTGCCGGCCCGCACGCCGCGCACGCTGACCAACCCGGTGGCGGTGATGCGGGAGCTGACGGCGGTGCCGGACCAGGGCTGGGCGGTCGACCGCGAGGAGGGCGTGATCGGCGTGAGCTGCGTGGCCGCGCCGGTGTTCGGGCCGCTCGGCGAGGTGGTGGCGGCGATGTCGGTGACCGGCCCGAGCAAGCTGGTGCGGGCCGACCGGATCGGGCCGGCGGTCCGGCTGGCCGCCGCGGCGGCCTCCCGGGCGTACGCCAAGTCCCACTGAGCGGGACCCGTGATTGTGCCGGGCCCGTCCCCGAAGCCAGGCTGAGGATCCCACACAGAAGGAGGCGGCGGTGTCTCTCGGCGGCGGCTACATGCTCACGAACCGGCAGGGACGGCAGATCCCGGCCATCGGCCTCGGCATCACGATGAAGACCAATGGCGACTCCACCCGGGGCGCGTACTCCCTGTTCGAGTACGCGGTCCCCGGCGAGACCAGCGGCCCGCCGCCGCACCTGCACACCCGCGAGGACGAGTCGTTCGTCTGCCTGGCCGGCCGGCTGGACGTGATGCTCGGCGGCCAGGACTTCGTGCTGGAGCCGGGCGACTACCTGTTCCTGCCGCGCGATGTGGTGCACACGTTCCGCAACTCGGCCAGGGCCGAGGCGCGGGTGGTCTCCGTGGTCTCGCCGGCCGGGCTGGAGGACTACTACCAGGCGCTGGCCGACCTGCCGCCGGGACCGAAGGACATCGCCGTGCTCAAGGGCGTCATGGCCGACTTCGGCATCGTGCTCCAGCTGCCCGAGGCGGGCTGACCATGCGTGTCGCGGTCATCGGGGCCGGCGTCGCCGGGCTGGCCACCGCCAAGGTGCTGACGCAGGCCGGACACGAGGTCGTGGGCTACGACAAGGCGCCGGACCTGGGCGGGGTGTGGAGCCGCAGCCGCCGCTACCCGGGCGTCACCACCCAGAGCCCGAAGGCACAGTACTCGCTGTCGGACTTCCCCATGCCGGCCGACTATCCGCAGTGGCCGGACGGCGAGCAGGTGCAGCGCTACTTCGCCGCCTACGCCGAGAGATTCGGCGTCGACGGACTGTTCCGATTGGACACCGAGGTGGTGGCCGCGGAGCCGGCGGCCGGCCGCTGGCTGGTCGACGGCGAGCTGTTCGACCGGGTCGTGGTGGCCAACGGCGTGTTCTGCGAGCCGGCCGTGCCCGACTATCCGGGGCTGGCCGAGTTCACCGAGGCCGGCGGAAAGCTCTGTGCCGGCACGGAGTTCCACGACATCGAGGACGCGCGGGGCAAGCACGTGCTGGTCGTGGGCTACGGCAAGTCGGCCTGCGACGTGACCGTCGCGATCGGCGAGGTCGCGGCCAGCACCGACGTGATCGCCCGGCAGATGCTGTGGAAGGTGCCGCGGCTGATCGCCGGCAGGGTGAACTTCAAGATGTTGCTGCTGACCAGGATGGGCGAGGCCCTGTTCCGGTATCTGCGGCCGCGCGGAGTGGAGCGTTTCCTGCACGGCCCCGGCAACGGCCTGCGGCGGCGGATGCTCAACTCGGTCGGCTCGGTGTCGGTGCGGCAGTTCGGGTTGGCCGGGCTGGGGCTGGTGCCGCCCGGGCGTATGGAGGACATCGTCAAGGGCGCGATCGGCCTGGCCACCGAGGGATTCTTCGAGGGCGTGGCCGACGGCTCGATCACCGTGCGCCGGGACACGACCATCACCCGGCTGCTCGGCGGAAAGTCGCCGCGGGCCGAGCTGAGCGACGGCACGGTGCTGCCGGCCGATCTCGTGGTCTGTGCCACCGGTTTCCGCCAGGGCGTGCCGTTCCTGCCCGAGAGCGTGCAGCGGGAGCTGCTGGACGAGCGCGGCAACTTCATGCTGTACCGGCAGATCCGGCCGGTCTCGGCGCCGGGCCTGTACTTCAACGGCTACAACTCGTCGTTCTTCAGCCCGCTCAACGCCGAGATGGCCGCCGTGTGGATCGCCGCCGACCTGGCCGGCGCGGTCGACCTGCCGTCGGATTCCCAGATGCGCCAGGCGATCCGGGATCAGCTGGCGTTCATGGACGTCGCCACCGACACCCACCACTGCCGGGGCGCCAAGATCATCCCGTTCTCGATGCACAACGTGGACGAGGTGCTGGGCGACCTGGACGCCAACATCTCGGCACTGACGCGGGCGTCGCACTGGCTGAACCCGGTCGATCCCGCGGCCTACGCGGAGGTGACGCCGAAGGTGCTGGCCCGGCTGGTCAACGGCACGAAGCCGACAGCAGCGCCGCCGACCGCACCGCGTCGGTATGACCGCCCAGTCGGGCGAACGCCAGACGCGGATCGGCACACCGCAGATAGGGACGGTCGGCGGCCGATCCGGGCGGCAGAATGAGCGCGCCGACGCCGTGCGACAAAGCCTGTTTCAAATATCGATTATTCGAACAGAAGGCCAATCCGGCCGGGTCCTCGGAATCGGCCGGCGCCGGCCGCTCCAACAAAGTCCGGGCACGACACCTCGACGGCGTCGAGAACGGACGCCAACTCCCCCAACGTCCACGGCATCAGACGACCTCCCGCCCGTGCCGGAACGGGCTGATGCCGCGGCGGGACGGCCCGGCCAGGAACTCGACCAGCTGCGCCACCGGGCCGTTGGTCCACGAGTCCAGGTCGTGCCCGTCGCGTAACAGGTCGAAGACCCGCCGTAACTCGTGGTACTCGGCCGGCGGCATGCCGGATCGCCGCAGCCCCACCACGTTCAGCGCCCGGTGGGTGGCCGGATTGCCGTCAACACCGCAGAACGGCAGCACGTCCCGCGTCACCTTGGACATCGCGCCGACCACGGCCTGCCGGCCGATCCGCACGTGCTGGTGCACCCCGCACATGCCGCCGATCACCGCCCCGTCGTCGATCACCACGTGCCCGGCCAGGCCGACGGCCTGCGACACGATCACGCCGTCGCCGATCTGGCAGTCGTGCGCCACGTGCACCTGCCCCATGATCAGGCAGCCGGCGCCGATCCTGGTCGGCACGCCGCTGGTCGACCGGTGCACGATGGCCGCCTCGCGGATCACCGTGTCCGCCCCGATCTCCACGCCGGTTGGCCCGCCGCCGAAGGTCAGGTCCTGCGGATCCCCGCCCAGCACGGCATGCGAGTCCACCCGCACACCCGCAGCCAGCCGCACACAGCCGTGCACCACGGCGTAAGGACCGATGACCACATCGTCGGCCAGTTCGGCCTCGGGCGAGACGACCGCCGACGGATGAACCTGAACCAAGACCCCACCCCCAACGGGGCCATCATCCCACGATCACTCGCGCAGCAGACCCGCCATCACCATTGTGGCCAACGAATCCGCGGTCGCGGTGAGTTCCCGCTCGCTCACCGGCAGCTCACCGAACCGCCGCGCCAGCGGCCCCTGGGTCAGGGTCGAGATCGGCCCGGTGACCAGGGCGTACAACTGGAACAGCGGCACCGGCCGCATCCGGTCGGCCGCCACCAGTTGCGCTATCGACGGTTCGCACAACAGGAGCACCGGGGTGAGAAACCGTTGGTGCAGATAGTCCAGTCGGGCCGAATCCCGTGTCCCTTCATACGCCATCAGCCACGACAGCTGGGGACTGCGCACGGCGATCTGGTAGAAGCGCCGCACGATGCAGGCCAGCCGTTCGGCCGGATCCTCGAAGTGCTTGGTCAGCACGGGATCCAGCTGCCGGCGGGCGTCGGCCAGCGCGAAGTCGACCACGGCGTGCCAGAACGCGCCCTTGGAGCCGTAGCGGTCGTTGACGAAATTGTGGCTGACGCCGAGGCGATTGCCCAGCTCCCGCACCGAAGTCGCCTCGTAACCCAGCTCGGCGAACGCGTCCAGGCCGCGGCGCATGATCTCCGCCTCGGTCGGGGAGAGCACCGCACGCCGCTGCTGGATGGGCATCCCGCGATCCCTTTCGGTGGTGAGGAACAGATGCAACCACACGCGCAGCCCTCGTCGTGGGTCGAATTCGTCGAAAGTGACCCGGTGTACCGATACACCCGGGCCGGCCGGCGCGGACGACGTCGTCCATTCGGGACTCAGGACTCTAGCGGCTGTGCCACGCTGAGGGAATGCGCACGAGCCTGTACGAGTTCGCCGGCGGCGAGCCGGCCATTCTGGCGCTGGCCGCCGCGCACCACCGGCGCTGCCTGGCCGACCCCGAGCTCAACCATCCCTTCTCCCACCCGGACCAGCATCCGCGACACGTGGAGCGACTGGCCGCCTACTGGGCGGAGGTGCTCGGCGGCCCGGCCGGGTACTCGGCGATCGCCGACGGCCATTCCGGGGTGCTGCTGATGCACGCCCACAACGGCGACATGGACGACCTCGGCCGCCGGTTCGTCGCGTGCTTCGTCGCCGCCATGGACGACGCCAAGCTGCCGGCGGACCCGGAGTTCCGGGCGGCGATGCGGGCCTACATGGAGTGGGCCGTGGCCGATGTGCTGGTGTACGCGCCGAAGGACAGCGTGGTGCCGGCCGGGGCGGCCATGCCCCGCTGGTCCTGGGACGGACGTTCGGCGGGTTGACGGCGGTCGCCGCCATCCGGTAACCGAGTTCGTCCGAATTACCCGACTTTCGGCTCTGCCCGGGAAGAGCCGAGGCATCCTACGTTGGGCGCACCATCCGCTTGTGGCGCACGGGAACCCTGACACTCCAGCCCGGCGCCACCGGTCCCTGGAGGCGTGCCCCTTGAAGATCAGCAGGCTCTCTGCCGTCGCCGCCATGGCGTTGGCGCTGCTCGGCTTCGCCGCCGTGCCGGCCCAAGCCGCCAGCACGCCGAACATCGTCGGCGGCTCCACCGTCACCACCGCCCCGTCCTGGGCCGCCGCCGTCGGCGACAGCTCCGGCATGTGGTGTAGCGGCGAACTCGTGGCCAGCCAGTGGGTCCTCACCGCCGGCCACTGCGAAGGCGCCACCCAGATCCGCATCGGCTCGAAGAGCCTCAACAGCGGCGGGACGCTGGCCAAGGTCTCGAAGTGGGTCCCCAACCCCAAGTACAACGGCGGGGGCTACGACTTCTCGCTCTACAAGCTGACCGCCCCGGTCAGCCAGACGCCGATCCAGATCGCCAGCACCTCGCCGGCGGTCGGCGCCAAGGTCACCCTGTACGGCTTCGGCCAGACCTGCCCGACCCGCGGCTGCGGCGACATGAGCTCGACGCTGCGCCAGCTGTCCACCACCGTCTCGGCCGACAGCAACTGCGGCGGCATCGTCGGCAGCGTGGAACTGTGCTTCGCCACCACCGTGTCCGGCAGTGACTGCTACGGCGACTCCGGCGGCCCCGCCGTGGTCAACGGCCAGCTGGTCGGCACCGACAGCCGCGGCGCGGACGGCCCCGGCGCCGACACCTGCGGCAAGACCAAGTCCATCTACGGCGACGCCAGCTCGTCGTCCATCTCCTCCTGGGTCAAGTCGACGGTCGCCGCCGGCTAGCTCCGCTTTTCCGTCATGAAGGGCCCCTTCCTCGCGTTCACCGTGAGGAAGGGGCCCTTCATGACGTTACTGGCGCGTTCGCGCAGGTCATCGCGCTCCCCCCGGGGCTCGGGCCGGCATCGGCGCAGGTCGTCCCGCATACGGGGATCCCCGCGCGCCCGATCTCCCTGCCACCGCCTGACGGAGTCCTTACCCCCAACTGATAGACATGACGCTCCGAGCGCGAGGGGGTAGTCCGAACGTGAACGAGGAAGCCACGCATCCCGACATCAACTGGCGGCGCGTGCGCCGGTTCGGGTACGTGGTGGCGGCCGTGGTCATCGGGGTTCCGCTCATCGCGTTCGGCATCACCTACGGCGTGGTCGCCACGCCCGATCCGAAGTTGGTCGCCGACCAGCAGCAGACGGTGACGCTGTACTACTCGGACGGCTCGGTGATGACGACCATCGGCCCGACCGGCGGCGGCAACCGCACCGTGGTGCAGATCAGCCAGGTGCCGCGGGTCGTGCAGAAGGCGGTCGAGGCGGCCGAGGACGAGACGTTCGAGACCAACATCGGCCTGGGCGGCATCACCACCCAGTTCGTGCGGCTGGCCACCGGCGCGGACGCGCAGTCGCTGCCCGACCAGTGGGTGCAGCTGGTGCGGGCGGCCAAGCTGGGCCGTCAGCAGTCCAAGGACGACATCCTGGCCGGCTACCTGAACCTGGTCTACCTGGGCCGCGGCGCGTACGGCATCCAGGCCGCGGCGCAGGCGTACTTCGGCAAGAACGTCGGCGAGCTGGACGCGTCCGAGGCGGCGTTCCTGGCCGGCTGCATCGACCAGCCGGCCAAGGACGAGGACGAGACCTGGACCAAGCAGCAGTGGACGCACGTGCTGGACCGCATGGTGGCCAACGGCTGGCTGGGCCAGGACGAGCGGGCCCGCTACACCGTGCCGCCCAAGCCGATCATGCCGGTCACCGGCTCGCTGCCGCCGGCGCGGTCGTTCATCGTGCAGCAGGTGCTGGCCGAGGCCAAGCAGATGGCCGGGCTGGACGAGGACGTGCTGCGGCACGCCGGGGCGCAGGTGCACACCACCATCGACCCCAAGGCCCAGACCATGGCCGAGAGCGCGGCCCAGTCGCTGCGCTCGGCCGACCCGGACGTCGGCGACGCGCTGGTGTCGATCAACCCGAGCACCGGGGCGATCGTCTCGTGGTTCGGCGGCGACAACCCGGCCCAGGGCGTGGACACGGCCGACAACGCCGCCCAGCCGGGACCCACCTTCCAGCCGCTGGTGCTGATGGCCGCCCTCCGGACCAGCCCCCAGATCACGCTGGCCTCGCAGTACGACGGCACCAGCCCGCTGACCATCGGCGGGGTGTCGGTGAAGAACTTCAGCGGCGCCGACTGCGGCCCGCAGTGCGCCCTCGGCGACGCCATGCACAACAACACCAACACCGTCTTCTACAAGTTGACCGACGACATCGGCCCGGCGAAGGTGGCCACCACGGCCTTCGAGGCCGGCGTGGCCCAGACCCAGACCATCGGCGGCAAGACCGGGCCGGCGCTGCGCTCCAGCGACAAGGACCAGACCACCGACAGCATCGCCATGGGCTCCTACCCGGTGCGCCCCCGCGACATGGCGCAGGCGTACGCCACGCTCGCGGCCAACGGCAAGTACACGCCGGCGCACTTCATCAACGCCGTCGTGGCCTCCACCGGCGTCTCGCTCTACGACGCCAAGGCCAACGCGCACCTGGCGCCCACCCAGGTGTTCGAGACAGCCCAGGCCAAGATGGTCACCCAGTCCATGCTGACCGGCCCCGGGCTGGACGGCGGCCGCCCGGTCGCGGCCAAGGCCGGCTCGACCGCGTTCCTCGACACCGCCGACAACTCCGACGCCTGGACCGTCGGCTACACGCCGCAGGTCGTCACCGCGGTCTGGGTCGGCCACCGCAAGGACCTCGCCCCGATGAAGGAGGGCGTGGACGTGCCGACGAGCATCTGGCAGCAGTACATGAACGCCTACCTCCAGGGCAAGCCGGCCACCCAGTTCTAGCGCCACCAGGGGCGGTGTCGCTGCGCGGCCACCGCCCCGGCCGGCTCCACCAGCTCCATCAACCGTGGTGTCACGTGCCGCAGGTGCTCGCCCACCCACAGCGCCGTCGGCAGGTCCGGCACCGCGGTTCCGTTGGGCAGCACCGGGTCCCGCAGTTGCGGCGGGGCCAGCATCGGCACGTCGCCGTGGTCGGTGCGGTCCAGGCGCGAGGCCAGGTGGTCGAACCACGCCGCGAGCTGGCCGGCGTGGTCGCCGAGCAGCAGACGCAGCGGGTCGGGATCGCCCGGGGCGGTGGGGAGTCCGGCCAGGGAGTGCGCGGTGAGGCGGGCCCGCAGCGCCCCGGCGACCAGCCGCCACAGGTACTCCTTGGGCACCCGCTTGGTCCCCTGCTCGGCCAGGAAGCCCCGCAGCGCCTCGTCCAGGCGGATGCCGGCGGCGATGGCCGGGGAGGCGACCGGCGCGTCGGCCCGCAGGCCCAGCGCCCAGTGCGCGGAGTCGGACAGGTAGCGGCCGCCGGTGCGGAAGGCGTCGGCGAGGTCGTCAGCGACCAGCGACCCGGCGCCGCGCGGCCAGAACAGCACGCCGACCAGGAAGCTCACCGCGCAGCCGATCGCCACGTCCTCGATGCGCACGACGCCGATCTGCCAGCCGGCCGGCACCAGCAGGTTGAACAGCACCGACACGACCACTGTGAACGCCGCCTGCCCGGCCTCGAACGGCAGCACGCCCGGCGCGTACGCGGCGACCAGCACCGCCAGCGGCAGCGCCGTCCACAGCGCGGCGGTGCTGGAGCCGATGGCCAGCAGCAGCGCCGCGCCGATGACAAAGCCGACCACGGTGCCGATCAGGGCGCGCAGGGCCGTAGATCCGGTCGACGCGGCGTTGGTGCGCAGCACTGACAGCGTGCCGAGCACGACCCAGAAGCCGTGCTCCACGCCGGTCAGGTCGGCCACCGCCACCGCGACTGCCAGCGCGATGGCTCCCCGTGCGCTGTTGAGGAACCACACGGAGCGCAGGCTGGCGTGCCGTGACACCGCGTTGGCCACGGTCGTCAGGCCGGCCAGGCGGCTCTCGCTGACGGTGGGATCCGTGCCGTACCACCGTCTACGGCCGTTGGAGACGATGGTCGGGTCCGCCTTGTGCGCGGCGATGAGGGCGTCGGCCAGCGCCGTGTGCGCGGCGACGGCTGCTGTGCGCGCGTGGAACGACAGGTGCACCGCCGCCCCGAAGTCCGCGCTGTCGCTGCGCAGCTGCCGCAGGTGCTCCACGCTGTCGGCGAGGCTGCGCTCCAGGCAGTCCAGCTCCGGCTTGGTCGGCTCCCCCTCCAACACCGCCGCGACGTCCCGCAGCACGGTCGCCGTGTCGGTCAGCAGGCGACGCTCGACCTCGTCGATGTGCGTGAGGTCCTCGTACTCGTGCAGGCTGTCGCAGATCACCGACGTGCACCACTCCAGCAGGCCCACGAGGCTGTCCAGCGCCTGGTCCGCCGCGGCGAGCCCGGTCGGCCGGTATGGCGTCGCCGTGAACGTGGTGAGCAGGTTGTGCTTGCAGTCCAAGGCGTACTGGCGGTATTTGGGGTCACGGTCGCCCTGCAACGCCGCCGCCAGCAGGTCCGCCAGCGCGCGGGCGCTCTTCGACACGGCCCGCCGCAACTCGGCGCCTGGCGGCTTCGGCGACAGCACGAGCACGGCGATCGTGCCCACCACCGACGCCAGCCACCAGCCGGCCAGCCGCTCCGGGACCATGGCCATGGTGCCCGGGGAGGCCGCCGGCAGCACGTACGCCAGCAGCGCGGCGGTGGTGCCCGACGCCGCGTTCGGGCCGCCGACGCCGGCGAACAGCACCACGAACACCACCGGCAGCGTCACCAGCGTCGCCAGCACCACCGAGGTGTTCACCGCCGTGCCGATCACCAGCAGCACGCTGCCGGCCACCGCCAGGCCCAGGTGGGCGACGACCTTGTCCCGGGCCCGGCCGCCGAACGAGGCCAGCACCAGCGTGGCGAACCCGCCGAACGCCGCGAACGTCGCCACCTGGAGGTCACCGAGCACCGCGTAGCTGAACGCGAACAGCCCCGGCACCACCAGGGTCGCCCGCACTGCTCGCAACGCGGCCGGAGTGGACCACAGCCGCTGCACGCTGGTCATCGGGCGAGCATATTTGCGGTTCAGTCCCTGCGGAACGGCTCGCCGGCCGACAGGCCGTCCGGGTCCGCGCCCGTGAGCGGCGGCGGTCAGGGCGGGACGCGCCCTGGTCCTGCGCGTGCCTCGCCGGTTCCGCGTCCGATGTCCGGTTCCGCACCCCCCGGGTCTACGGCGTGCACACGCTGCCGGTGGCGTGGTGATCGCGGGTCTCATCCTGGCAACAACGCCGCGGTTTCGCGTCCTCGGCGGCGGCCCGGCGGCCATCATCGCTCGTCGTGTCCGTCGAAGCCCCCGCCGAGTGCCCGCAGTGCGCCGGCCCCCTGGTCAGCGAGCAGTCCACGATCGTCTGGTGCGCCGGATGCGACTGGAATCTGGACGCCTACGACGCCGAGCGGACGGGTCTGCTGGCCCGCTGGAACCACCGCACCGCGTTCCGGCTCAACCGTGAGATGTTCGGGGCGCTGGCCGGCGATGTCCCGCGCTCGCGCGGCTGGTCGACGGCCCGGGTCGTGCTGCTGACCGCCTCGGCGCTGCTGTTCGCCGTCACTGTCGGCCTCGCGGTCGGCGGCATCTGGCTGATCAGCTTCAACTTCCCGAACTTCGCGACGCTCCTGCTCGGGCTGGTGCTGCTGGCGCTGGCCGCGTTGCTGCGGCCTCGGCTGCACCGCTTCACCGACACGTACGACGCGGTGTCCCGCGAGGAGGCGCCGGCCCTGTTCGCCTTGGTCGAGCGGGTCGCCGCGGCGATCGGCGCGCCGGCGCCGTCGATCATCGTCGTCAACGGGGACTTCAACGCCTCGGCCGGAACCTACGGCCTGCGCCGCCGCACCGTGCTGCGGCTCGGCCTGCCGCTGTGGGGAGTGCTCGGCCCGCAGCAGCGGATCGCGCTGCTCGGCCACGAGCTCGGCCACTTCGTCAACGGCGATCCGACGCACGCATTGCTGACCCAGCAGGCGTTCCGCACGCTCGGCCAGGTCGCCGCCGTCCTCGCCCCGGAGGGCCTGCGCATGCGCCGCCCGGGCGAGCGGCTGGCCCAGCTCATCGTGTGGCCGTTGTTCTGGCTGGCCAGCCGGACCGCCGCGGCCGGCCAGATGGTGTTGCTGTGGGTGGGAATGCGCGAGCACCAGCGGGCCGAGTACGCCGCGGACGCCGCCGCCGCCCGCGTCGCCGGCACCGAGGCCACCGTCCGACTCCTCGACGACCTCGTCATCGGATCCTCGCTCGAACTCGCCATCCGCACCACCGAGCTGAACGCGCGGGCCCACCGCGGCGGCCTCGCCGGCGTCACCGCGTGGCAGTCGGCCGCCGCGCGCGTGCGGGCCGACCTCGCCGACCGGATACCCGTGCTGCGCCAGCGGACCATCCGCTCCGACGCCAACCTGGCCGAGTCCCACCCGCCGGCCGGGTACCGCGCCCGCATCGTCGAGTCCTGGCCGGCCACGCCCGCCGGCATCGAGCTCGACGCCGCCGACTCCGCTCGTGTCGACGCCGAACTGGCCAAGCGCTACACCCGGGTCGGCCGCGACATCGTCCAGGCCTGACCGGGACGCCGGGCCGATCCTGATCGACGCCACGCGGGCGTCGGCCGAACCGGCCCGGCCATCCCCCATCCGCGCGCGTCAGCTCTGGGTCAGCGCCTTGATCGTCAGCCGGCCGCCGTCGGTGGGCGAGTCGTTGGCCGGCGTCTGCTGGTAGTCGCCGACCTGGAAGCGGACGTCCTTGCCCTTGAACGAGGAGTTCAGCGGCACCGTCTGCTTGCCGGTCTTCCCGTTCGACGTGGCGGTCACGGTGAAGCCGGTGGCGTTCTCGGTGATCGTGTACGAGAAGGCCGCGTTCATCGGCACGTTGGTCAGCACCGTCGACAGGTCGCTGCCGGGCACGGTCGGGTTCTTGCGCACGGTCAGCGTGACGCGGCCCGAGTTGGCGGCGTCGGCCGAGGTGTGCCGGTAGTGCAGCATCAGCAGCGGCACCGAGGAGATCGGGCCGCCGCCGTGGATCTGGCCGATGATGATGTCCTGCGCGCTGGGCAGCTGCTTCATCACCATGGTGGCGGTCAGCGTGTGCGTGCCCGAACCGGCGTTGAAGTCGTTGTCGCTGACCAGTTCCGTGCGCGGATGCGGCGAGTTCGGCGTGTGCGCGCCCTTGGTCGGCGCGAAAAAGGTCAGGCTGCCGTCGGCCTCGCGGGTCAGCCACGGCGCGGTGACCTTGGCCGGGCTGACGGTCGTGGACGCGCCGCTCTGCTTGCCGGCGGAGTCGACCGGCAGCGTCAGCCGAAAGCCGGACAGCGACACCGAGGTCGCCGCGTTGGCCGGGCCCTGCGCCGTGGCGACGCCCCAGACCCCGGCGCCGAGCACGGCCGCCACCGCCGCGACCCCGATAACCACCCGCCGTTTATGCATGTGAACCGCCCTTTCGTGTCTACAGGGGAGGGGACGCGGCCAGGACGTCAACCGGTTCAGACGACGAGCGACCGATCCGGGACCCGCCGTCGCGAACGGCCTATTGAAACAGGATGTAAACGTTTGTAGCCTCCGACCCATGGACCGGGTGAGTCGTCGTCGCATCGTCACTCTGGGGGCCGCCGGCGCGGCCGCACTGGCCGTGCCGCTGGCCGGCGCCGCTGCCGCCGAGCCGGCCGCTCCGGCTTCACCGGCGGGAGAACTGTTCGATGTCACGGAGTTCGGGGCTCGCGGCGACGGCGTCACGATCGACACCGCGGCGATCAACCGCGCCATCGACGCCGCGGCCAAACGCGGCGGCACGGTGTTCTTCCCGGCCGGCGCCTACGCCAGCTATTCCGTGCACCTCAAGAGCAACGTCGCCCTCTACCTGGGGCACAACGCCACCCTGCTGGCCGCCGCGCCCGCGAACGGCAAGGGCTACGACCCGGCCGAGCAGCCCGGGGCCGGCAACAACTACCAGGACTTCGGGCACAGCCACTGGCACAACAGCCTGATCTGGGGCGAAAACCTGGTCAACGTGACCATCGGCGGGCCCGGCACGATCGACGGCAAGGGACTGGTCAGCGGGGGCAGCGCCGAGTCGCAGCCGTTGCAGGGCAACAAGGCCATCGCCCTGAAGCTGTGCCGCGACGTGGTGATCAGGGACGTCACCATGGTCAACGGTGGGCACTTCTGCATCCTGCCCACCGGCGTGGACAACTTCCGCATCGACAACGTCGTGATGGACACCAACCGCGACGGCATCGACATCGACTGCTGCAAGAACGTGCGGATCTCCAACACCACCGTCAACTCCCCCAACGACGACGCCATCGTGCTGAAGGCCTCGTACGCGCTGGGCTACGCCCGCGACACCGAGAACGTCACCATCGACAACTGCTTCGTCAGCGGCTACGACCTGGGCACGCTGGTCAACGGCACGTACAAGACGGCGGCGTTCGGCCGCACCGGCCGGATCAAGTGCGGCACCGAGTCCAACGGCGGCTTCAAGAACATCGCCATCTCCAACGTCGTGTTCGAGCACTGCCGGGGGCTGGCGTTCGAGACCGTGGACGGCGGCGCGCTGGAGGACATCACGGTCAGCAACATCACCATGCGCGACGTGCAGATGCCGATCTTCTTCCGCCTCGGCGCACGCATGCGCGGCCCGGCCGGCGTGCCGGTCGGCACCCTGCGCCGGGTCAGCATCGCCAACCTCATCGCCCACAACTGCGATCCCCGCTACCCCTCGGCGATCGCCGGCATCCCCGGCCACCGCGTCGAGGACGTGCGGATCAGCAACGTGCGGCACCACATGGTCGGCGAGCTGTCGCGCGGCGGCGTGCCCGAGAACCCGCCCGAGGCGGAGAACGCCTACCCGGAGCCGACCATGTTCGGCACGCTGCCGGCCTACGGCTTGTTCATCCGGCATGTCGAGGGCGTCACCCTGGACAACGTCGAGGTCCGCTACGAGCAGCCGGACACCCGGCCCGCGTTCGCGCTGCGGGACGTGGTCGACGCCGACTTCCACCACGTGAAGGCCGACAAGGCGGCCGACGCGCCGACCTTCGTGCTCGACGACGTGTCCGACTTCCGGGTGACCACCAGCCGGCCGGTGGCCGACACGCAGGTGGACCAGACCGGTCACACAGAGCTCTGATCGGCGTTATACCAGGCGAAACGACCGGTCACGGCCTATCGTGACCGGTCGTGGACCTTCCAGTGATGCCACCGGTGCGGCCGATGCTCGCCAAGGCCGTGCACGAGGTGCCGACGGCCGAGGGGCTGCTGTACGAGCCCAAGTGGGACGGCTTCCGCTGCATCGTCTTCCGCGACGGGGACGAGGTCGAGCTGGGCTCCCGCAACGACCGGCCGCTGACCCGCTACTTCCCCGAACTCGTCGACCTGCTGCTCGAAGTCCTGCCGCCGCGGTGTGTGGTGGACGGCGAGATCGTCGTCGTCACCGGCGACGGGCTGGACTTCGACACGCTCCAGAACCGCCTGCACCCGGCCGCTTCCCGGGTGCGGAAGCTGGCCGTCGAGACTCCCGCCAGCTTCGTCGCCTTCGACCTGCTGGCGCTGGGGGACGACAGCCTGATGGACGAGCCGTTCACCCGTCGGCGTGAGCTGCTGGAGACCGTCATCGGCGGCGACCTGGCCCGTATCCACATCACTCCCCTGACCCGGGATCCGGCCGTGGCCGCCGACTGGTTCACCCGGTTCGAGGGGGCCGGTTTCGACGGCGTCATGGCCAAGCCCGGCGACCTGCCCTACGAGCAGGACAAGCGGGTGATGTGGAAGGTCAAGCACGAGCGGACGGCCGACTGTGTGGTGGCCGGCTTCCGCTGGCACAAGGACGGCAACGGCGTCGGGTCCCTGCTGCTCGGTCTGTACGACGACAACGGCACCCTGCATCACGTCGGCGTCGCCAGCAGCATGACCGCCGCGCGGCGCAAGGAACTCGTCGACGAGCTGGCGCCGCTGCGCTCGAACGCCCTGCAGACGCATCCGTGGCGGCAGTGGGCGCAGGCCCAGACCGAGGCCGGCGGCCGGATGCCCGGCGGGCAGAGCCGGTGGAGCGCCGGCAAGGACCTCAGCTGGGAACCCCTGCGGCCCGAACTGGTGGCCGAGGTGCGGTACGAGCACGTCATGGCCGGGCGGCTGCGGCACGGCGGGCGGCTGGTCCGCTTCCGTCCGGACCGGGAACCTTCCTCCTGCACGTACTCGCAACTGGACCAGATCGCCCCGGCCGAGTTGAAGGCGCTGTTCGGGGCATGATCGTCGAGGGCGTGGAGATCACCCATCCGGAGAAGGTGTTCTTCAGCAAGATCGGGGCCACCAAGCTGGACCTGGTCCGCTACTACCAGGCCGTCGCCGAGCCCTTCCTGGCCACGGTGCGCGGGCGGCCGTTGCTGATGGAGCGCTATCCCGAGGGGGCCGGCGGGAAGTCCTTCTTCCAGAAGCGGGTTCCGAAGTCCGCGCCTTCGTGGTTGCAGACGACCGTCGTCTCCACGCCCAACGGCACCACCAGCGACGCCTTGGTCGCCGCCGATCTCGCGCATGTGCTGTGGGCCGTGAACATGGGGTGCCTGGGGTTTCACGTGTGGCCCATCCACGCCGCGAACCCCGACGTGACCGATGAGTTGCGGATCGACCTGGACCCCTCGCCCGGCGTCGGGTTCCCGCAGATCCAGGAGGCGGCGTTCCTGGTGCGGGATTTCCTGGCCGAGTGCGGGATCTCGGCGTACGTGAAGACCACCGGGTCCCGGGGACTGCACATCTACGTGCGGCTTGAGCAGCGGTGGGACGGGTATCAGGTCCGGGCCGGTGCGGTGGCTCTGGCCCGGGAGTTGGAGCGCCGCCACCCCGCTCTGATCACCGCCCAGTGGTGGAAGGAGGAACGCGGTAGCCGAGTCTTCGTCGACTTCAACCAGAACGCCCCGCACAAGACCGTTTTCGGGGCCTGGTGCGCGCGGCCCCGGGTCGGCGGTCAGGTGTCGACTCCCATTTCGTGGGAGCAGGTTTCCTCGGTGGAGCCCGATTCGCTGACTGTCGAGACCGTTCCGTCCTTTGTGGAGGAACACGGGGACGCCTGGGCCGGGATGAACGCGGCGCCGCAGTCCTTGGCGCCGTTGCTGGAGCGGTCGGCGCGGGACATGGCCGCGGGACTGATGGATGCGCCTTGGCCGCCGGTGTATCCGAAGATGCCGAACGAGCCTCCTCGGGTCGCGCCCAGCCGGGCTCGGCGGGAGTAGCGGGCAGTCACTGCACCGCGCCGGCGGCGGCGACCATGGACTGGTACCAAGCGGCCCATGGGGTGTTGGAGGCCGGGTAGTTGGCCAGCGGGGTGGTGGCCAGGGAGGCGGAGTCGAAGTCCCAGCCGCGGACCACATGGCCGGACTGGCGCGACGAGATGACGAACGAGGAATTGGTGGCGGGGGCGGCGTAGAACAGGGCCCCTTGCTGGAGTTGGGCGCTGTCGCCGGACTGGAACTCGTCGAAGGCGGTCTGCTGGTAGCGGATGCGGCCGCCGGTGACGGCGGAAGTGGTGTAGCGCAGGGTTTGGGCCTCGGTGGGGCCGTCGGCGGCGGTGTAGACGGAGACGGAGTGGCCGGCGGAGGCCTTGTCCGGCAACGGGCTGCTGGTCCTGGCGTTGGCGGACCACGAGACGGTGGTGCCGGACAACACGCCGGACCAGGTCCAGTTCTGGCTGTTCGACTGGCTCCTGTGGATCTCCACCAGGGCGCCGGGGCCGGTGAAGGCCACCGTGGGCGTGACGCCGGAGTCGTACTTGTGGCTGGCCTGCCAGGTGATCTCGCCGTCGGAGCCGAGCTGGCCGACGTGGTACCAGAGGGCTCCCAGGCCGGAATCGTGCACCTCGACCAGCTGGCCGGAGTCGTTGAGGGCCACCGCTGGCGTGACGCCGGAGTCGAACTTGCCGTGGCGAAGCCACGTCACGCTGCCGTCGGCGGCCAGGACGCCGGTCCAGTACCAGAGGGAGCCGGAGCCGTTGTCGTGGACTTCGACGATCTGGCCATGGGCGTTGACGGCGACGGCGGGGTGGTAGCCGGTGTCGCGCTTGTACTCGGTGCGGGTGCCGGCGTCGCCGGACAGCAAGGGCAGGACCCGGCCGCGGAGGGAGTCGACCGACGGGGACCCGACGTAGTCGGCGGGGTGCAGCAGGCTCGAACCGAAGGCGGACTGGAGCTCCTGGTTCAGGGCGCTCAGGTTGCCGGTGGCGAAGTCGGGGTTGTCGGTGAGGTCGTCCTTGAGGTCGAGCATGACGACCAAGGGGGCGTGGCCGGGATGCGCGGCGGACCAGGTGGCGATCATGGCCAGCCAGTCGTGCAGCAGGTTCGACGCGGGATTGCCGGCATGGTCGACGAGATCGCCGGGGCCGCTGTGGCCGACGGAGTAGTCGTGGTTGGCCGCGTAGTCGTTGTCGTGGACGTCGAGCTCGACGAAGCGGACGCCGTGGTCGAGCTGGTACGGGATGGAGTTCTTGGCCCCGTCGACATTGCCGGAGTAGCTGTTGTGCGTGGCCAGGAACACCGAGTCCACGAAAGCCGGGCTCGCCTGGGGGCCGGCGACGAGCGTGGCGGCCGCGGTCAGAGCGGTCAGGTATGCGCTGAGGCGGATCACCGGCCCATCCTCGGGCGTGACCACGCCCGGCGGCCAGGGGCCCGCCCGAACAGGCGAGCCCCCGAGCAGGCCTCACGACAGGAACTTCAGCACCTCCGGGTAGAACACCTCGGGCCGTTCCACATGGGCCAGGTGGCCGCAGTTCTCGATCACCCGCAGCCGCGAGGCCGGCAGCGCCTGGTGCAGCTCCCGAGCCCACTTGGGCCCGCAGATGAAGTCCTGCTCCCCCACCACGATCAGCGCCGGCTCGGTGACCCGGGACAGCTCGCCGCGCACGTCGAACGGGACGTCCTGACCCCGAGAAGGAGCGCTCCAGATGCGGGTGGAGGACCGGAACTGCTCGAACTCCACCCGCCAGTCGGCGAAGTAGGCGGGCATGATGGCGCGCAGCACGCCCGTGAGCTCGTCGTCGGACATGGTGGGGTGCTGCGAGGTGAAAGCGGCCAGGATCTCCGCCCCGGCGTGCTGGATGTTGGCCACGGCGTCGCCGAAGAACTCGGCCCCGGTCAGCGGCGAGGTGTCGTACAGGACAAGCGCGTCGACGGGATGGGCCAAGGCGTACTTCTGGGCGACGAAGCCGCCGTGGGAGTGCCCGAGCAGGGCGACGGGGCCGGGACCCAGGTCGTCGATGACGGCGTGCAGGTAGCGCACGTAGTTGTCCAGGGTGTAGGCGGCGTCGTCGGCCAGGCGACCCGAGTCGCCGGTGCCGATCGGCTCGACGTACACCATGGTCAGGTGCTGCTCCAGCGGCCGCATCCGCAGGTACTCCCAGCCGATGCCGGGGCCGCCCGGATGGGCGACGCAGATCGGGCCGTTGCCGGCGACGTGATAGCGCTGCTGGACGCCGTCCAGCTCGACGGTCTGAGTGTTCATGCCGGCAAGATGCCGGCCGGCGGCGAAAGTTCGATCCGGTCGAAGTGACCGTGGTCACAGGGGGTGGAACAGACGGACCTTGGCCACCCGGCCCCGCCGGCGGGTCATCACCCACACCACGCCGGGCGGGCAGTGCTCGGGATTGTCCGGCGGATTGACCAGGTCCATGGTCCAGATCGTCACGTCCCGACCGGCCACGGCCTGCACCAGGCGCTGCCGCACGCCGGCGGTCAGATCGCTGTCCATGCCGTAGACGGCCAGCTCGCGGCCGCCGCGGATCACGCCGTTGCCGGCGACGAACTCGGCCTCGGGCAGCCAGCGGTCGGCGACCAGGGCCGGGAAGCCGCCGCGTTCGGCCACGGCCAGCGTCTCGACGGCCTCGCGGGCGGCGGCGGTGTTGACCGCGCCGGCGTCGGCGTGAGCCTGGTCGGCGGTGGCCCGCAGCGCCTCGGCCAGCTTGCCGCGGGCCTGGTTGAGGCGGCTGCGCACGGTGCCGACCGGCACCTCCAGCACCTCGGCGATCTGCTCGTAGGAGTTGATGTCGGTGAAGTAGCGCAGCAGCACCGTCTGACGCAGTGTCGGCGACAACTCGTCGATGGAGTGCCAGATCCAGTCCCGGGAGGCGTGCGAGTCGAGCACCCGGTCCGGGGACAGCAGGTCGGGCGGCGTGGCCGGCTCGGCCACCGGCACCACGCCGTGAGCCGAGCGCAGCCGCTGCCGGCACGCGTTGCGGACGATCATCCGCAGCCACGGCCCGACCGCCTCGGGATCCCGCAGGTCGCCGATGCGCCGCAGGGCGGCCAGCGAGGCGTCCTGCACGGCGTCCTCGGCGTCCGGCCCGAAGCCGACCAGGCTGAGCGCGACCGCCCGCATGCCGGCCTCGTGCCGGGTCAGCAGCAGCCCGAGGGCGCCGACGTCGCCGCCGCGCGCCGCCCGGACCAGTTCCACGTCAGAGAGCACTCGCCATCCTGTCCACCGCCAGCTCCACCACCTCGGTGCTGGTGCCGAAGTCCAACCGCACGAAGCCACCGGGCTCACCGAACCGCGAACCGCCCTCCGGCGCCACCCCGGCGGCCAGGAACCGGTCGCGCGGCCCGGTTGCGCTGCCCATGTGGTGGCAGTCCAGCCAGGCCAGGCCCGTCGCCGCCGGCGGCCGCCAGCTCACGGTCGGTTTGACAGTCGTAAGACGACTAGTCATATTGATACCATGCCACGTCACAGCGTACGGGACGTCATCGTCGAGACCGCGCTCGGCGAGTTCCACCGCACCGGCTACGCCGCCTGCTCGGTGGACACCATCACGCGGGCCGCGGGCGTGCCCAAGGGCTCGTTCTACAACCACTTCAAGAGCAAGGAGGACCTGGCGGTCGAGGTCGTCGCCAAGTACACCGCCGAGGCCGAGTGGCACAGCGTCACCGACCCGAAGCTGACGCCGCTGGAGAAGCTGCGGGCCCAGTTCCAGATCATGGCCGAGGTGTTCGCCGGCCACGGCCACGCCCGCGGCTGCATGATCGGCAACATGGCCGAGGAGCTGGCCGACCACAGCGAGCCGATGCGGGCCCAGGTGCGGGCCAGCCTGACCGGCTGGGCCGAGGGCATCGGCGCGACCCTGCGCGCGGCCAGGGAGGCCGGCGAGCTGACCGCCGACGCGGATCCGGACCTGCTCGGCCGGTTCGTGCTCGACGCCTGGGAGGGCGCGCTGCTGCGGGCCAAGGCGCTCAAGAACGACGAGCCGGTCAAGGACTTCTTCACCGCGGTGTTCGGGCGCCTGTTGCGCTGAGGTTTGTTCACCATCGCGTTGTCCAGCCCCTCCCGCCGACCACGAACAACGTGGTTGGGCTAGAAAGACCGGGTTCGCACCAACCCGTGGGGAGAACGACGTGACCCTGTTCCGAGGACGACTCGCGGCCGCCGCCGCCCTGGCGGCGAGCGCGGTGTTGGTCGGCGGCGTCGCCGCCCAGGCCGCGCCCGCCGGCGGCAGCCACTACCTGGCCGACGCGCTGCGGCAGGCGGTGGACGCCCAGAACTTCAAGGACGTGATCGACCTGACCCCGCCCGTGCAGGGCAAATCCATGCACCGGCCGGCGGTGGAGAAGTACGACCCGACCGACATGCCGAAGACGCCGCACGTGCTCGGGCCGATGACGCCGGCGCCGCTGCACCAGACGCCCAACATGGACGCCGCGGTGATCGAGCTGGACGACGCCGGCCGGCCGACCTCGATGGCCGACGTGCTGCTCAGCCCCCAGTACCCGCACGGCGTCGTGGTGCCGGTCGACCAGCGGCGGCTGGGCACCGACCAGATCCGCTACCGCTGGTGGGACGACGACGAGTGGGACCAGAACGGCGGTCAGGGCACCCGTGACGTGCTGCCCGGGCGGGAGAACGCCGCCCTGGACTTCAGCTCGCCCTACCCGGCGTCGGTGCTCAAGCTGATGGTCGGCTTCGGCGTCATGCGGATGGCCGACCAGGGAATCGTCGACGTGGACGCCACGTACGACTACCGGCCGGGCACGGTCACCTCGACCTGCGGCGGCGCCACCAGCAAGCCGATCAGGCAGTACTTCGACGAGATGATCACCGTGTCGAAGAACGAGTCGACATGCGCCCTGATCAAGCTGCTGCACGACAAGAGCTACGTCGACACCCTGAACGCCACCTTCACCCAGCTCGGCATGCCGACGCTGATGATCACCGGCACCGACCCGAGCACCGGCTCGCACTGGATCGGCTCCAACATGAGCTCGATCGACACCGCCAAGCTGCTGCTGATCGTCAACGGCGGCCCCGGCACGCTGTGGACCAACGCCGACGGCTCGCGCGTCACGCGGGACGTGCTCAGCGCCTCGTCCCGGCAGCTGTTCTTCACGACCCTGGGCGACCAGGGGCACAACGAGATGCTGTCCACCACCAACTGGTGCGGCCGGGCCTATCCCGCGCCGGGCATCCCGCAGGTGACGCCGCAACGGTGGATCAACCCCGTTGACGGCACCATGACCGTGGACGGGCTGTACTACGGCCAGGACGTGCGGCCGTGCAACGCGACCGCCGAGGTCGCCATGAGCCACAAGACCGGCTGGGTCGACACCACCGGCAGCGACGCCGCCATCGTGCATTCGTTGCCGGGCAAGGACAAGCGCAACTACATCGTCGTGGTGTTCTGCAACCTGGGCACCGACTACGTCGACGTCAACCGCCCCGCCGACCCGCCGGGCGTCTACCCGGTGCCGTACACGCAGAAGTACGGTCAGCTGGGCAAGGCGATCGACCAGATCGTGACCGGCCTACAGCGCTGACGCCGACTCCGGTCGGATCGGGGGGACTGCGGTGGATTCGTTGGCGGCGGAGTTCGACGAGTGGTACTCGACCATGCGCGCCAGCAGCGCCGGCGACGACATCCACCAGCGGCATCTCGGGCTGCCGCCGCGCCTGCTGTCGACCAGCCTGCTCACCTGGGACGGCATCGCCGAGGTCGTCGAGGCCCTGCGGCTCGAACCCGGTGGTCTGCTGCTGGACCTGGCGTGCGGGCGCGGCGGCTACGGTCTGGAGATCGCCTCGCGCACCGGGGCCCGGTTGATCGGCGTCGACTTCGCGTCCTCGGCGATCGACCAGGCCCGGGCGCTGGCCTCGCGGTTCGCCTCGGTGGACGCCGAATTCCGTCTCGGCGACCTTGCCGCCACCACCTTGCCGGCCGGCTCGGTCGACGCGCTTGTCTGCGTCGACGCCATCCAGTTCAAGGCCACCGCCGACTCGTTCGCCGAGATGCACCGGGTGCTCCGGCCGGGCGGGCGCATCGCGTTGACGACGTGGGAAGCCGTCGATCACGGCGACGAGCGTGTCCCGGCTCGGATCCGGGCCGTGGACACCTCGGCCGGCCTCACCGCCGCCGGCTTCGCCGAGGTCGTGGTTCGGGAACGGCCGCAGTGGCGGGCCGCCGAGCGCTCCATGTGGGAGGAGGCCTCCGCCCTCGACCCGGGCTCGGATCCCACCCTGCGGTCCTTGCGCGAGGAGGGGCTTCGGGTGCTGCCCACGTTCGACCTGACCCGCCGGGTTCTCGCCACCGCCACCGCGAGCGGCCCGATCGGGCAGCCCGTGACGTCTCGGTGACGATCTCCCGTGAGACTCCCCGCCATGCCCTGCCGCGGCCGCGTGCCCGCGGTCCGGCAGGTTCACCGGGGGATCTACTCGAAGGGGTGTTTATGCTTGTCGGCAAGCGTTTCTGGGGAGCCGCCGCGGCCGTGGCGCTGTCCTGCCTCGGCTTCGCCGGGTCGGCCACCGCGGCGCCGGCGCTGACCGGACGGCCGATCATGAACTACCAGACGTTGCAGTGCCTCGCGGTCAACGACGCCGGAGCGGTCACCACCGTGCTCATGAAGCCCTGCGACCGGACGACCGTGTTACAGCAGTGGACCCTGCTGCCCATCGGCGGCGGCCTGTACCACATCGCCACCAACGGAACCACCTCCGACGGGCCGTACTGCGTGAGCATGGCGCCCGCCGACCCGATCCGGGGCTGGGAGACGTGGACCCAGCCGTGCTACCTCAACCTCACCGAGCAGCAGTTCCAGGTCCGCACCGGGCAGGCCGGCTACACCGCGTTCTGGTCTCCCCAGGACGGCCGCTACCTGGACAGCGCCGACACCCAGAACCGCGGCCGCGCCGTGATGGGCCCGGACAACGGCACCCCGTCCGCGACCGAAACCTGGCTGACGCCCTGACCACGACCCTCGGCCCGAGCTGAGCGGCTGACGCCCTGAACGCGGGCTCGGCCCGAGCTGAGTGGCTGACGCCCTGAACGCGGGCTCGACCCGAGCTGAGAGCCAACGCCCTCAACGCGGGACTCGACCCGAGCTGAGTGCCTGACGCTCAACCCGGGCCCGACCAGAACCGAGCAGCTGACGCCCTCGACACGGGCCCGACCCGAGCAGAGCACCCGAAGCCCTCAACGCGGACGCGACCCGAACAGAGTGCTTGAAGCCCTCAGCGCGGACGCGACCCGAATAGAGTGCTTGAAGCCCTCAGCGCGGGCCCGAACCGAACCGAGCAGCCGACGCCCTCAACCCTGGACTCGACCCGAACAAAGCAGCCCCCGAATCAAGCGTAGCCGGCGAACCTGGCAGTGTCGGGAAACCCGGGCCAGGCCTGGGAAATCCGCGACTGCCAGCTTCGACTGGTTGGATTGATTCGGGGGCTGCTCAATTCGCCCGGCCAAATTCGCTTGGCCTCGTCCGATCGCGCGAGTACTCTCGCCGGCCGCTAATTCGGACGAGGGGGAAGCTGTGAGCGCCGAGCGGGAGCTGCTGTCCGAACGGGACTATCTCGACCACGCCCATGTCTGCCTGAGGCAGAGCCGGGAACAGCTGCGGGAACTGGCGGAGCGGGCGCGGAAGCGGGCCGGCGACGAGTTGATGGTGGAGTGGCTGGAATGGCGGGCGGACCAGCTGCGCGACGCCAACGAGTCGCCGCTGTTCTTCGGGCGGATCGACGGCCCGGAGCCGAAGCCGTGCTACATCGGCCGCCGCTACGTCAGCGACGAGCGGGACGAGCCGGTGGTGATCGACTGGCGCACCGACATGGCCTCACGGTTCTACCGGGCCAGCCCGTCCAACCGGATGGAGGTGACGCTGCGACGGCGCTTCGGCTTCGACGGCGTCACCCTGACCAGCTTCGACGACGAGCCGCTGACCGAACAGACCGCGGACACCGGCCTGAGCCGGCTGGTGATCGCGGAGATCGAGCGCAGCCACTACGGCCCGATGCGCGACATCGTGGCCACCATTCAACCCGACCAGGACGAGATCGTCCGCACCGAGCTGGCCAGCACGCTGATCGTGCAGGGCGGCCCGGGCACCGGAAAGACGGCGGTGGGCCTGCACCGGGCCGCCTACCTGCTGTACGAGCACAGCCGCCTGCGCCGCGAGGGCGTGCTGGTGGTCGGCCCGAACGACACCTTCGTCCGCTACATCTCCCGCGTGCTGCCGACCCTCGGCGAGAGCCAGGTGGTGCACAGCTCCGTGGACGGCCTCGTCGCGGACGGCAGGAAACCCGGCGTGGACGAGCCGGAAGTGGCGGCGTTGAAGGGCGACGCACGGCTGGCCGAGGTGCTGCGCCGGGCGGTGTGGGGCGGGCTGTCGCTGCCGACCGAGGACGTGCTGGTCCGCGAAAGCAGCCCGTACGTGCGAATTCCGCCGTACGTGGTGGCCGAGCTGTGCGAGGACCTGGTGGCCCGGCAGGTGCCGCTGACCAGGGCCCGCGAGCACCTGACCGAGCGGGCCGTCGGCTACGTGCGGCGCAACCTGGAGGAGCGCGGCCACGCCATCACCGACGGCGAGGCTCGGCGGCTGAGCCGGGCGAAGTCGTTGCGGGACATGGTGAACGCGGTGTGGCCGACGGTCACGCCGGTCCAGGTGCTGTTCACGCTGCTGACCGACGCCGACGCCCTCAAGCGGGCCGCCGACGGCGTGCTGACTCCCGAGGAACAGTCACTTCTGCACTGGCCGACCACGCCGGCCTCCCCAGGCCGGGCCCGGTGGTCGCCGGCCGACCGGTTCCTGATCGACGAGATCGCCGGCCTGATGACCCCGCCCGACCGCTACGGCCACGTGGTGATCGACGAGGCCCAGGACCTGTCGCCGATCCAGCTGCGGTCGATCATGCGCCGCTGCGCCGGCTCGGCGACCCTGCTGGGCGACATGGCCCAGCGCACCACGCCGTGGGCGGCCGGCAGCTGGGAGGCGGTGGCCGCACACCTCGGGGCGTCGACCGACCTGGTCCGCCTGACCACCAGCTTCCGGGTGCCGCGGGAGATCATCGCCGTGGCCAACGCCCTGCTGCCGCACATCGCCGACGACCTGCCGCCGACCGTCTCCGGCCGGCACGTGCCCGGCGCGCTGGTGACGGTCGAATGCGACGACGTGCTGACGGAACTGGCGGATGTGCTGCGCGCCGCCTCAAGTCAGCCCGACAGCGTCGGCATCGTGCTCGACGACGCCCGCTTCACCCCTGTGCGCAAGCATTTGGCCAAGGCCGGCATCGAAACCGGCCTGCCGCACGAGGACGGCGCCGACCACAAGCTCTCGCTGGTGCCGGTGAGCCTGGCCAAGGGCCTCGAGTTCGACCACGTCGTCGTGCTGGAGCCGGCCGAGATCGCCGCCGCCGGCCCCACCGGCCTGCGCCTGCTCTACATCGCCCTGACCCGCGCCATCTCCCGCCTCACCGTCCTCCACACCCACCCCCTCCCACCCCAGCTGAACCCCGGCGAGTCCCGCTCACAGACACACCGAATGTAGGTTTCCCGCACATTCAGCGCTTGGAAGGGGGCTTTCCTCCACTCGGAGTGGAGGAAAGCCCCCTTCCAAGCCTTAAGGGGGGGTTATGAGGGGGTGGCTAGGAGGTAGGCGTGGTTGCCGGCGCCGATCACGCGGCTGACGCGGACGCCGTCCAGGCCGGGCACCTTGGTCGGCGTGTACCGGAGCGACATGCCGGGCGCGACCACGTGGCCGGCGCCGGTGGTGGAGCCCCAGATCCAGACCGTGCCGTCGCCGGTCAGGGCCAGGCCGTACTGCCAGCCGCCGTCGGCCACGTCGGTGACGTTGCTCAGGCCGGGCACCTGGGCCGGCGTCCGCTGCTCGTACGGACCGCCGCTGGTGAACTCGCGGCCGCCCAGGAACACGCTGCCCCAGGACCACAGGGTGCCGTCGGACTTGATCGCGTACGCGGCGTCGGCCCGGGCGGCGGCGATCCTGGTCACCGAGGTGAGGCCGCTGACCTGGGTCGGCTGCACGACGACGTGCTCGGTGGAGCCGACGCCGAGCTCGCCGTCCCAGTTGGAGCCCCACGCCCACACGGTGCCGTCCTCGCGCAGCGCGTAGCCGGACTGGCTGGAGCCGGTGATGGCGGTGATCCGGCCCGGCACCGGCACCTGGATCGGGTTCGGCGCCGACGCCACCGAGACGCCCAGGGCGCCGTTGGTGCCGTCGCCCCACGCCCACACGGTGCCGTCGTTGCGCAGCGCGTAGTGCGTGCGGGCGCCGCTGGCCAGCTGCGTGATGTTCGACAGGCCACCGACCTGGTGCGCGTCCTGCGGTCCGGTCCAGGTCCAGACCGTGCCGTCGGACTTCACGGCGAAGCCCTCGCGCCAGCCGGCGGCGATGGAGCTGACGCCGTTGAGGCCGCGGACCTGGGTCGGCTGCGGGCTGTGCTGGTTGGTCTCGCCGCTGCGGCCGGTCATCCACACGGTGCCGTCGGCGCGCAGCGCGTATCCGGCGTCCATGCCGCCGGCGACCTGCTTCACCGAGGCGAGGCCGGCGACCTGGCCGACGGCGCGGGAGCTGTAGGTGACGGTGGTGCCGTCGCCGAGCTGCCCGTAGTCGTTGCCGCCCCAGCCGTACCAGCACGGCGAGTTGTCGCACGGGCCGGGCGCGCTGCCGAAGTAGCCGGCGATGTCGGTGATCAGGTCGACCCGGCCGGCGTTGTTGCGCAGCGCCAGCTGGCCGCCGACGCCGAGCGGGGTGATCGCCAGGTTGGGCGCGGTCTGCCCGGCCACCAGGTTCAGGTTGGACGTGTTCGGCACGGTGGTGCCGGCCGGGTAGCCGGTGACGAAGGTGGCCGCCGTCGGGTTGGTGGCGGTCAGGTTGTAGACCACGGTGTTGGCCGAGGCCGGCAGCCACGGCGACAGGTTGAGCGCGCGGGACTCGCCGGGCCCGAACGACGTGCTGGCGCGGGTGTCCATGGTCCGCACCGGGGACACGGTGAAGAACGGGTCGCCCCGGTCGGTGGCGTAGTAGCCGGCCAGGTCGACGATCAGGTTGACCGAGCCGACGTGGTTGTTCAGGTCCACCTTGCGGTCCGGGCCGACGGCCACGGTGACCAGGTTGGGCCGGGTGTCGCCGGGCTCCAGGTTGAGGTTGGACGCGGTCGGCTGCTTGGTGCCGTGCGGCCAGGCGGTGACCACGGTGGAGCCGGTGGTGTCGGTGCCGGTCAGGTTGAACACGACCGCCGTGGTGGTGCTCGGCACCACCGACGACAGGTCGACGGTGACCGTCCCGTTCGCGCCGACCGGGCCGCCCTGCAACCGGGTGTCCAGCACCCGCTGCGGCGTGCCGGCGGTGAACCGCGCGCCCGAGGTGTCGTTGACGTAGTAGCCGGCGAGGTCGGCGATCAGGTCGACGTTGCCGGCGTGGTTGACCAGCTCCACCTCGCCCTGCCAGGGCGCGCCCTGGCCGAGCGTGACCGTCACCAGGTTGGCGCGCGTCTCCCCCGGCGCCAGGTTCAGGTTGGAGGAGCCGCTGGAGTCGCCCGCGAGCGTGGGCGTGGCCCGAACCGAGGTGGCCTCGGTCGGGTTGGTGCCGGTCAGGTTGAACACCACCGCCGAGGCGTTGGCCGGCACCAGCTGCTTGAAGTCGAGCGTGACGAACTTCTCCGGGCCGACCGGGCCGTTGCCCTCACGGGTGTCGAGCACCCGCTTGGGCGCCACCGGCACGAAGGTCGCGCCGGTCGGCGCCGGCGGCGGCGTGGCCGCCGCCGCGATCCCGGGCAGCAGCGTCGCGGCCGTCGCGGCGGTGACGCCGGCGACCGCGAGCGTGCGAAACACAGTCACTGTCCCCCCTTGGAGCACGAGTACGAAACGCCCAAACCGTACCTGAGGACCCTGACAGTTTTCGCACGTCAAGTCCGGTCAGGTATTTCCCTGGGGCTCCACCTGGGGATTCGTGGTCAGCGGTTGGTCATGGCGGCCGGCGGGCGGGCGCGCAGCCGCTCGCCGGCCAGCCAGGCGGCCTCGGTGCGGCTGCGGGCCGGCAGCTTGACCAGGATGTTGGAGACGTGGTTGCGGACGGTCTTGACCGTGATGCCGAGGTGTCGCGCGATGGCGGCGTTGCCGGCGTTGCGCACCAGCAGTTCCAGCACGTCTTGCTCACGCGGCGTCAACTGGGGGAAGAACGAGTCGACCCGGTCGCCCCGGCGGCGGCCGCGGACGAGGGCGGCGATGTCGGCCGGGGCGTAGAGCTCGCCGCGGGCGACGACCCGGATGGCGGTCAGCACCTCGTCCGGCCGGGCCTGGCGCGGCACGTAGCCGGCGGCGCCGGCGGCCATGGCCACCACGATGTCGGCTTCCCGGGAGGAGCCGCCGAGCACCAGCACGGCGGCGTTGGCGGCGATGCCCGCCACGAGGTCGAGGCCGATGCCGAGCACGACGACGTCGGCCCGGGCCGATCCGAGGCGGTCGAGCAGTTCGGCCCGGGTGCCGGCGATGGCGACGACGTCGAGATCGGGGGTGCTGGCGACCTGCCGGCAGAGCATGTCGACGACCACCGGCTGACTGTCGGCCAGCAAGATTCTTGTCATATCCGGAAGGCGTGACACGGCGTGTGCCGCGAGGCGTCACGTATCCCGGCGTTGCCCGTGGTCTCATCTATACGCGTGGACCGTTTTGTCGGCAGGGCACCGGAGTTGCGCCGTTTGGAGTACGCGTGGCGCAGCGCCGCGCGGGGGCGGCTGGTGACGGTGACCGGCCCGGCCGGGGTGGGCAAGACCCGGCTGTGCGAGGAGGCGTCGGAGCGGGCGCGGGCGGCCGGGCTGCGGGTGCTGTGGGGCCGCTGCTGGTCGGACGGCGGCGCGCCGGCGCTGTGGCCGTGGCAGCCGATGCTGGCCGAGCTGTGCGGCCCGGAGACCGCGCAGCTGCTCAGCAGCGAGGCGGAAACCGTTCACCCGGCCCGGTTCTCGCGGTTCCAGGCGGTCAGCGACCGGCTGGCCCTCGCGGTGGCGGACACGCCGACGCTGCTGGTGATCGACGATCTGCACGCGGCCGATCCGGGCGCGCTGCTGCTGACCCGGTTCATCGCCAAGGCCCGGCTGCCGCTGGCGCTGCTGGTCACGCAGCGGGCCCCGTCCCCGCTGCCGGAGGCCAGCGACGAGATCACGCTGCGGCCGTTCGATCCGGCCGAGACCAGGGACTACCTTGTCAGCAACGGGATCGAGCGGCTGGAGGCGCCGCTGACCGACACCATCCACCGGCTGACCGACGGCAGTCCGCTGTTCCTGCGCCGGCTGGTGGCCCTGGGCGCGGCCGACTTCGCCGGCGGGCTGCGGGAGGCGATCGACCAGTCGTTCGCCCGGATCGCCCCGGAGACCGCGCGCCTGCTGGCCATTGCCGCGACGCTCGGGGACTCGGTCTCCTCGGCCGAGGCGGCGGCGCTGCTCGACATGCCGGCAGCGCAGGTCATCGACACGGTCGACTGCGCGGTGCAGGCGGGGCTGGTGACCACCAGCGGCACGGAATCGTTCGCGTACAGCCATGATCTCGTACGACGGGCGGCGCTGGCCCGCCTCAGCGCGGCCGAGCTGCTCGACGCCCACGCCCGCGCGGTGGACATCGTCGGGCCCAGCGCCCGCAAGGCCCATCACGCCGTAAACGCCGCGTCGCGGTCGCCGGAGGATGCCCGGCGGGCGATCGAGGTGTGCCGGTCGGCGGCGGCGAAGATGGTGCGCCGCTTCTCGTACGAGGAGGCGGCGGCCTTGTTGTCGCAGGCCGTCGGCTTCGGCGAGCCGTCGGCCGAGCTGTTGCTGGAGTGGTCGGACGCGGTGCTGGCCTCGGGCCGGTTGGCCGAGGCGCGGGTGCTGTACGACCGGGCGGCCGACGCCGCGCAGGTCGCCGGGGATCCCCTGCTGTACGCGCGGGCGGCGCTGGGGCTGGGCGGCATCTGGCTCAACGAGCGCCGTGACCAGCTGGATCGGCACCGGATGCTGGGGGCGCAACGGAAGGCGCTGGCCTGGCTGCCGGAGCACGAGGTGACGCTGCGGTGCCGGCTGGAGCTGCGGCTGGCGGCGGAGCTGGTCTACACCGGCGGCCCGGTGGCCGACGTGATCAAGGTCGTTGACGAGATCCGGCTGCTCGACGACGACGCCGCGCTGGCCGAGGCGCTGTCGCTGTGCCATCACGCCTTGCTGACGCCCGAGCACGTGCGGGAGCGGCTGGCGCTGGCCAGGGAGCTGATCTCGGTGGCCGCCGCGGCCGGCGTCGACATCCTTGCCCTGCAAGGACTGTGCTGGCAGACCGTGGACCTGTTCCACCTCGGCGACCCGCGGGCCCACCGGTCGCTGGCCGAGCTGCGGACCCGGGCCGACATGATGGAGAGCCACAGCGTGCGGTTCATCGTCGCGGCGCTGGACGTGATGCTGGCGATCCGGGCCGGTCGGCTGGACGAGGCCGAGCAGCGGGCGACCGAGTGCCTGGCGTTGGGCGACGAGGTCGGCGACGCGGACGCGACCGCCTACTACGGCGGGCAGCTGCTGGCGATCCGCTGGTTGCAGGGCCGCGCCGGCGAACTGCTCGATCTGGCCGTGGAAATCGCCAACTCGCCGACCCTGACCGAGGGCGAGTTCACCTTCCAGGCCACGGTCGCCCATCTCGCCGCGGACGCCGGCCGGCACGACCAGGCGCGGTCGGCGCTGGGCCGGCTGACCGCCGGCGGCCTGGACGCGCTGCCGCAGTCGAGCACCTGGCTGTCCGGGATGCTGGCGATCGTGGAGGCGGCGGCCTCGCTCGGCGACGCGGCCGTGGCCCGCCAGGCCTACGGCCTGTTGCTGCCGTTCGCCGAGCTGCCGACGATGCCGTCGCTGGCGGTGGTGTGTTTCGGCTCCACGGAACGGGGTCTGGGCCTGGCCGCCGCCACGTTCGGCGACCTGGACCGGGCCGAGGCGCACCTGCGGCGGGCCGTGACGGCCAACCTGCGGCTGGGCAACCGGCCGATGACCGCGTGCAGCAAGGCCGATCTGGCCACGGTGTTACGCCGGCGCGGCGATCACCGGGCGGCCGGGGCGCTGCTGGACGAGGCGGTGAGCGAGGCGACGGCCCTGGGCATGGGCAAGCGGGCCGAGGTCTGGGCGGCCGGCCGGGTCTCCCGGCACGTGACGGCGCGGCGGCATGACAACCGTTGGCTGGTCGGCTATCTCGGGCGCGAGGTGCTGGTCGAGGACCTGATCGGGATGCGGCATCTGGCCCAGCTGCTGGCCAATCCGGACGTGCCGATCCCGGCGGCGGCGCTGGCCCACGGCGGGGCCGAGGCCGTGTCGGAACAGTCCATTCTGGACGATCAGGCCCGGGAGGCCTACACCGCCCGGGCCCGCGAGATCGCCCACCTGATTCCCGACTCCTCGCCCGAGCGGGCCGAGGAGCTGCGGCGGGAGCTGGACGCCCTGGCCGCCGAACTGGACGCCACCACCGGGTTGGGCGGCCGCGGCCGCGCCTTCGCCGGCCCGGCCGAGCGCGCCCGAACCTCGGTGCGCAAGGCCATCAAGCGCGCGGTCGACCTGATCCGCGCGGCCGACCCGGCGGTGGCAGCCGTGCTGGACAGCACGATTTCCACCGGCTACCAGTGCGTCTACACGCCGGACCGCTGACCTGTTGGGGGTGGACAGCGGTCCGGCGTGCCTGGCGTCAGCCGATCTGCGCGGCGAACACGTGCAGACGGGCGTTGCTGGGCAGGCTCACCGAGACCACCTGTTTGCCGGCCGTCAGGGGAATCGACGCGGCGTAGAGGCTGACCGGGTGATCGGCCGGCAATGTGCTGCCGGCCGGCCGGTTCCAGTGCGGTGAGGTCACGACCAGCGTGCAGCCGGGCACGGCGGCGTTGCTGTACCAGTCGGCGAGAGTGATGGTCCCGGTCGATGTGGTGCCGTCAGCGTAGGTGACCGTCACGGTTCCGGACTGTGTGCCGTTGGTTCCGGTGCCGAGGAACGACAGCGTGCCGCCGGCGCCGGAGAGCTGGACCAACTGCCCGGCAGTCGTGATGCTGTTCGGTTGCCCCACAGGCACATTCGGCCAGGTGAAGCCGCCGACGGTGGCGCCGGGGGTGACGCCGACGGCCGCCAGGGCCTGGGCCGAGTAGCTGTAGCCGGAGCCGTCGAGGTTGCCGACGGCCGGGTTGGCATCGTCGCTGACGCCGACATCGGTGTAGGCGGCGGCCAGATTCTGGTACGCCACCTGCACTGTCGCGATGCCGTCGCCTGGCGAAGTGCGGCCGGAGCCCTGGTATCGGGTGCCGCCCTTCAGGGTCGCCGCGCCGGCGGTGGCCCCGGTCGGCACGGTGACGGACCAGGTCGTGGTCACCGACTGTCCGGAGTGAACGACCCGGAACCGGGACGGCGACTCGGCGGTGGCCGTCCAGCCGGCCGGCACGGTCAGCGAGGTGACGGCGTCCCGGACGTCCTCGGTGGCCCCGTTGGTGAACGACGTGGTCACCGACAGGGTCGTGCCGCCGAGCGCGGAAGTCGGCGCGGTGACCTTGGTGTAGCGCGGGCCGGTGGTGCGGTCGACCCGGAAGCCGCCGGACAGCGGCAGGTTGCGCGACGAGTCTCCGATGTGGACGGTGTACTGGCCGGCGCCGAGCGTCCACGCCTGGGCGTCGGAGCTCCAGTACGAGGCGTCCTGGGCGGTGATGTCGAAGGTGACCCGCTTGGTCTGGTGCGGCTGGAGATCCACCTTCTGGAAGCCCTTGAGCTGGCGGGCCGGCTCGCCGGTCGAGGGCGGGTCGCCCAGGTACAGCTGCGCCACCTCGGCCCCGGCCCGGCTGCCGGTGTTGGTGACGTCGGCGCTGACCCGGATCTTGCCGTTCTCCCGCAGGGTGTTCCCGTCCACCTGGAGACGCGAGAACCGGAACGTGGTGTAGGACAGGCCGTAGCCGAACGGGTAGACCGGCGTTAGGTTCTTCGCGTCGTACCAGCGATAGCCGACGTCGAGACCCTCGGAGTACCGCACCTGCCCGTTCACGCCGGGCCACTGCGCGGCGGTCGAGGCCGGAACCTGGTCCAGCGAGGTCGGGAAGGTGACGGGCAGCTTGCCCGAGGGGTTCACGTCGCCGTAGAGCAGGCGGGCGATGGCGTTGCCCGACTCCTGGCCCGGATACCAGGCCTCGAACACGCCCTTCACCTTGTCCAGCCACGGCATCGCGACCGCGGAGCCGGTGTTGAGCACGACCACCGTGTCGGGGTTGACCGCGGCCACGGCGGCGATGAGCTGGTTCTGGGTGCCGGGCAGGTCGATGGTGGCCAGGTCGCTGCCCTCGGCCTCGTAGTCGTTGGCGTACACCACAGCCACGTCCGACTTGGCCGCCAGCGCGACGGCCTGGCCCTGGAGGTCCTGGTTCGGCACGCCCCAGCCGAGGTTCACCGTCGCGTCGCCGCCGGCCTGGTAGTAGTCGACCTCGATCTGCACGGGCGTGCCGGCGGTCAGGTCGAGCGTTGTGGTCTCGGTGTTGCTGGCCTGGTCCCGCCAGTTGTCGATGACCTGCTGGCCGTTGACGAACAGCCGGCTGCCGTCGTCGCTGGACAAGCCGAAGGTGTAGGCGCCGGTGGTCGGCGGCGTGAGCGTGCCGGTCCAGCGCACCGAATAGTTCGTTGTGGACAGTCCGGGCGCCGGCGACTTCCCGTTCCAGTTGAACGACACCGTCGGGTCGGTCCGGGTGGCGACCGGCGGGCCGGTCAGGGTCGTGTTGTTGAAGTACTCCCCGGTCAACCCGCCGCCGAAGTCGGCGGCGTCGATGGTCGGCAGCTGGCCGTTGGGGCTGAGATTGCCTTGCGCGTACTGGACATCGACGCTCGCGCCGGCGCGAGCCTTGATGCCGTCGAACGGTGTGACCGTGCCGCTGCCGGCGACCGCCGCGCTGCCGCCGCCACCGGTGACCGCGTGCTCGCCGGCCCCGTCGCCGATGACCGCGATCGAGCGGGTCTTCTTGGCGTCCAACGGAAGCAGGTTGTCCTGGTTCTTCAGCAGCACCGCGCCGTCCTCGGCGATCTTGCGGGCGGTGGCCACGTTGGCCGGTGTCGAGGCGATCGCGCCCGGGGTGTCCGGCGACGGGTGGTCGAACAGCCCGAACCGGAACTCCTCGCGCATGATGCGGGCGACCATGTCGTCGACCCGGGACTGCGGCACCTTTCCGTTCTGCACGGCGGTCTTCAGCGCCGCGCCGAAGTAGGTGTCGTCGGGCATCTCCATGTCCATGCCGGCGTTGGCCGAGGCGACGGTGCTGTGGGTGCCGCCCCAGTCGGAGGTGATGAAGCCGTCCAGGCCGAACTGGTTCTTCAGGATGTTGTTGAGATACGTGTTCTCACAGGCGAAAACGCCGTTGATCAGCGAGTAGGAGCACATCGCCGAGGACGGCCTGGCCTGCTCGATGATCGACCCGAAGGCGGCGGTGTAGATCTCGTGCACGGTCCGGTCGTCGATGACCGCGTTGTCGGCCACGGTGTTGCGGTTGGTCTCCTGGTTGTAGACGGCGTAGTGCTTGACCTGCGCCATCACCCCCTGGGACTGCACGCCCTCGATGTCGGCGGCGCCGATCTGGCCGGTGAGGTACGGATCCTCGCTGTAGCTCTCGAAGGCCCGGCCCCAGCGCGGGTCCCGGACGATGTTCACGGTCGGCCCCAGGTCGACGTCGACGCCCTTGGCCTTGTCCTCGGCCCCGATGACCTTGCCGTACTCGTGGGCCAGCGAGGAGTCGAAGGTGGCCGCGAGGTCGCTGGCCGCCGGCAGCTGGGTGGTGTCCGGCATGCGGACGCCAACCGGCCCGTCCTGCATCTTCAGCGCCGGGATGCACAGCCGGGCGTCGCCGGGAACGTAGCCGACGTAGGCGGATCCGGCCGCCCCGTGCACCATGGTGATCTTCTCGTCGAGGGTCATCTGCCCGAGCACCTGCGACACCTTGACGTCAATCGGCGCTCGCGAGCCCACCCAGGGGCATGCCGGGTTCGGGCCGCTGTCCGGCGCGGCGGCGGCCGCACCCGGGATGGCCGTGCCCAGAACGAGCGCCGTGCTGACGGCTAAGACTCTTCGGAGTTTCCGCATGAGGCCCCCTTGCCTGCCGCGACCAGTCAACACAGTCGTTCGTACGACGTGGTCAGGCCCATGACAAGACGGCGGGCTCGACTTGTCCGGAACCGGTCGCGGAACCGTTCCCGGAGGGACGTTGACGTACCCTGTTCGGCGCATCGGCGTTCACAGTCGCCGTTGGCGTGATTGCCCGTCTTGACCGATCCAAGGCCCTGGTCACTCTTGTCAGACTTCGGTGACACCTCCTAAAGTCTGTTGCCAGTTAGGAAAGTTTCTTAACTGTTTACCCGAAGTTCATCTGCGTCGTCCGCCGCCCGCCCCCGCCATGGCCCCTGAAGGAGCGCGACGTGCCGTCCACCCGCCTACGCCCGTTACCCGTCCTCGCCGCGGTGCTGCTCTTACCCGCCACCATCGTCGCGGCCGCCGCCAGCCCGTCGGCCGATGTGCTGCTCTCCCAAGGAAAACCGGTCGCCACCTCGACAGTGGAGAGTTCCTCGTACGCCGGTTCCAAGGCCGTCGACGGCAACACCACCGGCACCCGCTGGGCCAGCGTCGAGGGCGCCGACCCGCAGTGGCTGCGCGTCGATCTCGGCCAGGCCGCCACCGTGCACCGCGTCGTGATCACCTGGGAGGCCGCCTACGCCAAGCAGTACCGCATCGAGATGTCCGACGACGGCACGAACTTCACCACTGTCACCGCCGTCGACAGTGGCGACGGGAGGGCCGACGACCTCACCGGCCTGTCCGGCCACGGCCGGTACGTGCGCTTCGTCGGCCTGAGCCGGGCCACCAGCTACGGCTACTCCTTCTACGAGATGCAGGTCTTCGGGGTGGCCGACTCCGCCGGCGACACCCAGGCCCCCAGCACGCCGACCGGGCTGGTCGCCGGCGAGACCAGCGCCACCAGCGTCGCCCTGTCCTGGCAGGCCGCCACCGACAACGTCGCCGTCGCCGGCTACGACATCCTGCGCGACGGGAAAGTCGTGGCCAGCACCGAGGAACCGACCTACTCCGACATCGCCCTTGCGGCCAACACCTCGTACACGTACAGCGTGCGATCGCGGGACACCGCCGGCAACGTGTCACCGGTCAGCGCGCCGATCACCGTGCAGACCAAGACCGGCGGCAGCGGGGCTTTCGTGCTCGCGGCGGCCGGGGACATCGCCGAGCAGTGCACGGCCAGCGACTCCAACTGCGCGCACGTCAAGACGGCCAAGCTGGTCGACCAGATGAAGCCGTCGGCGGTGATCACCATGGGCGACAACCAGTACGACGACGCCCACCTGTCGGACTACAAGAACTACTACGACAAGACCTGGGGCAGGTTCAAGGGCATCACCCGGCCCGTGCCCGGCAACCACGACACCTACGACAGCCCGAAATACCACGGCTACGACACGTACTTCGGGTCCGCGGCCAAGCCGGACGGCCAGCGCTACTACAGCTGGGACATGGGCAACTGGCACTTCATCGCCCTGGACTCCACCGAGTACATGACGCACGACCTCGCGCCGGGGGCCGGCGGCGGCGACCAGACCGCGTGGTTGAAGCAGGATCTGGCCAAGAACACCAAGGGTTGCGTGGCCGCGTACTACCACCACCCGCGGTGGAGCTCCGGCGACCACGGCGACAACAAGGACAGCATCGACCTGTGGAACACGTTGGTGGACAACAAGGTCGACCTGGTGCTCAACGGCCATGACCACGACTACGAGCGGTTCATCCCGCAGAACGCCAGCGGCAAGTCCGACAAGAACGGCCCGGTCGAGATCGTCGGCGGCTCCGGCGGCGCCGACCTCTACCCGCTCAGCGCCAAGCACGCCACCACCGCCAAGCTGCTGAAGACCTACGGCGTGCTGAAGCTGTCGCTGACGGACTCCACGTTCCAGACGCAGCTGATCGGCGTGGACGGCAAGACGCTGGACAGCAGCCCGACCTACACCTGCCACTAGGAGCCGGCATGTACATCGCGACAAGCCGTGCCTCGGACCTGGCGGCCGGCACGGACGGGAAGCCGGCGCTGCGCCGGGTGGCCGCCAACGTGGTGGCGCTCGGCCTGGTCAGCCTGGTCACCGACGTGTCGTCGGAGATGGTCACCGCCGTGCTTCCGCTCTACCTGGTGCTGGGCCTGGGTTTGAACCCGTTGCAGTTCGGTTTGCTGGACGGGCTCTACGCCGGCGCGACCGCGGTCGTGCGGGTGCTCGGCGGGCATCTGGCCGACCGGTGGCATCGGCTCAAGGCGGTCGCCGGATTCGGGTACGGCTTGTCCGCGGTGTGCAAACTGGGGTTGATCGCCGCCGGATCGTCGGTGGCGGCGATCGGCGTCGTGCTGGCCGCCGACCGCACCGGCAAGGGAATCCGCACCGCGCCAAGGGATGCGCTGATCTCGCTGAGCAGCGAGCCGGGGACGCTCGGGCGGTCGTTCGGGGTGCACCGGGCCCTGGACACCGTCGGCGCGTTCCTCGGGCCGCTGGTCGCGATGGCCGTGCTGGCGCTGAGTTTCGGCGACTACCGCTCGGTGTTCTTCACCAGCTTCTGCGTCGCGGCGATCGCGGTGCTGCTGCTGGCGTTGTTCGTCCGCGACCGTCCGGGCGCGGTGGACCGGGCGGCGGTGTCGCTGCGGGCGGCGGCCGACCTGTTACGGGCCAAAGACTTCCGGCGGATCACGCTATGGGCAGCGCTGCTGGGTCTGGTGACGGTCGGCGACTCGTTCGTCTACCTTGTCCTGCAACGCCAGTGGGATGTGGCGGCGACGTATTTTCCTCTGCTGCCACTCGGAACCGCCGGGATCTACCTGCTGCTGGCCGTGCCGCTCGGCCGGCTGGCCGACCGGATCGGCCGGTGGCCGGTGTTCCTCGGCGGCCACGCCGCCCTGTGCGCGGCGCTGGTGCTGTTGTGCGGGCCTCAGGCCGGTTTTTGGCTTGCGGTGCTTGCCCTTGGCCTGCACGGGGTCTTCTACGCGGCTACCGACGGCGTGCTCATGGCTGCCGCCGGGCCGTTGGTGCCACGCGGCCTGCGGGCTACCGGCCTGGCTGTGGTCCAAACTGGACAGGCCGTGGCTCGCATGCTCTCCTCTGTCCTTTTCGGACTGGCGTGGACGCTCTGGGACCTGAAGCCCGCGGTGTTGGTCGCCGCGGGCTGCCTGGCCGCGGTCGCCCTCGCCGCCGCGGTTGTGAGGCCGGTGCGCCCGTGAAGAAAATCATCCTGGCCGTCGCCGGCACCGTGCTCCTGATCGCCGCGGCCGTCACGTACACGATCAGCGCCCGGCCCGACACCGCCGCCGCGCTACCGGCCGCCCAGCTCACCCTGGACCCGGGACAACTGTTGTACCGCAACGTGTCCACCGGCCGCATCGCCGCCGTCCCGTTGGCCGATCCCGGGGCGAAACCTCGGGTCAGCGGCCTGAAGTGCGATCGGTTCGCGGTGGCGGCGCGGACCGCGCTGTGCCTGGCCGTTCGTCCGGGCACGCTCCCGGTGCTGACCGACGTGATCGTCCTCGACGACCACCTCAACGTCCGCCACACCGAGACCCTGCCCGGCACGCCCAGCCGGGCCCGGGTCTCCCCCGACGGCAAACTCGTCTACTGGACGCTGTTCGTCACCGGAGACTCCTATGCGGCAACGGGTTTCTCCACGAGGGCCGGGATCTACGAGGTGACGACCGGCGCCCTGGTCAAGACCGTCGAGGAACTGGCCGTGTCCGTCGACGGCAGCCGGTACACCGCCTCGGACGTCAACTACTGGGGGCTCACCTTCGCCCCCGACGGCAACCGCTTCTACGTCACCCTCGGCAGCGGCGGCCAGACGTACCTGATCGAGGGCGACTACTCCCACTACAGCGGGAAAGCGTTGCGGGAGAACGTCGAATGCCCGTCGCTGTCCCCGGACGGCACCCGGGTGGCGTTCAAGAAGAAGATCGGCAACGGCGTGTGGCGGCTGTCGGTCCTCGACCTGGCCACGCTGCGCGAGACCGAGCTGGCCGAGACCCGAAGCGTCGACGACCAAGCCCTCTGGTCGGACGACCACAGCGTCCTCTATGGACTGGACAACGCGGTGTGGGCGGTCCCGGCCGACGGCTCCGGAACGCCCCGACGGCTGGCCGAGGACGCGTCCTCGCCCGCCGTGACGGGGTGAGATACCGGTGGTCCTCGGTCCGCCAACCGAGGGCCACCGGCATCGGCGCGCCAGTCGAGGACTCAAGCCCTACGGCGGGCCGCGAAATGGGCGGCGTCGATCAGCGATTCCCGGCCGGCGGAGACCATCGGGGCCTCGTACAGGGCCTCGACCGCCTGGGACACCAGGGAATCGATGGCGCACTCCAGCTCGTCCACGGCCCCGGTGCGGATCAGCAGCGACCGCATCGCAGCCAGATCCACCGGCTGGGCCAGCAGTGCGCGGTCCCGGCCGGTCGCGCGGGAGCGGGCGATGTCCAGCAGCCGCGTCGCCTTGTGGTGCACGATGTCGCCGCCGACCGGTTTCCCGGTCTCGGCTTCCTCGCCGAACACGTCCAGCAGGTCGTCGCGCAGCTGGAAAACCTGGCCCACGGCCCGGCCGTACACCTCCAGCGCCGCCTGGATCTCCCGGCCGTGCGGGGCCAGCGCCGCGCCGATCAGCAGCGGGCCCTCCACGGTGTAGCTGCCGGTCTTCAGCCGCGCGGTGCGGGCCGCGGTCTCGCTGTCGAACTCGCCGGTGGCGGTCGTCTCCAGGTCCAGGTACTGGCCGTGCATCAACCGCGTGGCCGACCGGTAGAAGGTGCGCAGCGCCGGCCTGGGCAGCGTGGTGGCCAGCTCCGTGCACAGCAGAAAGGCGAAGTCCCCCAACAGGATCGCCATGTTCTCGCCGTAGCGGTCGGGGCAGCCGCGCAGGCCAAGCGCCCGGTGCCGCTCGGCGAAGGTCACTTGCAGCGTCGGCAGGCCGCGGCGGGTCGGGGACTCGTCCATCACGTCGTCGTGCACCAGGGCGAAGGTGTGGAGCAGCTCCAGCACCGAGCCGGCGTCGATGGCCCGGTTGTCCTCGGGATCTCCCCCGCCGGCCACGAAGGCCCAGTGCACGAAGGCCGGCCGGATGCGTTTGCCCCCGGACAGCGCCATGCCCCGCAACTCGGCCAGGCCGTGCCGGCCGGGGCCCGTCTCCTCGGCGATGGCCCGATCGAACAGCTCGGCCAGCTGCCGGTCGGCCCGGCGGCGGACGCGGTCGAGGTCGGTGCGGAAACGGTCGAGCGTGCTGACCTGGTTCACCCTTGCCTCCACGACGTGCGGGACTGGTCGCACCGGCATCGCGTCCTGACCTGCTCAAGCCACCCCAGTGCTCGTGCGTGCCCCATGCTGGCCCACCCCCGACCCCGCATACGCCATCCAGACTGGGCAAACGCATAGTTCCCGCGAGCCGCGCCCAGCCGCACACCGAACGTAGTCTTCGCGCACACGCCTGAGACCTGCGTTCGGTCTGGGGGAGAGCGCGACTCGCCGGGGTGCGGGGGTGTGCTTAAGATCGCCGGCATGGCGAGTGCGCAGCCGCAGGCGGTGCTGACCCCGCTGACCGAGGCGGCCATCTTCCTGGTGGCCACGGTCGCCGACGGCGGCGAGGAGGCGGTCCGCGACCTGCTCTCCGACATCGCCGGCCTCACCCGGTCGGTGGGATTCCGGATCGCCGACGGCGGCCTGACCTGCGTGGTCGGCATCGGCTCGGACGCGTGGGACCGGCTCTACCCCGGCATCGGCCGCCCCGCCGGCCTGCACCCGTTCGTCGAGCTCGCCGGCGACCGGCACACCGCGCCGTCCACGCCCGGCGACCTGCTGTTCCACCTCCGGGCCATGCGCATGGACCTGTGCTTCGAGCTGGCCGAGCACCTGACCACCCGGCTCGCCGGGGCGATCACCGTGGTCGACGAGGTGCACGGCTTCAAGTACTGGGACCGCCGCGACCTGCTCGGCTTCGTCGACGGCACCGAGAACCCCACCGGTCCCGCGGCCGCCGCGGCGGTGACGATCAGTGACGAGGACCCGGACTTCGCCGGCGGGAGCTACGTGATCGTGCAGAAATACCTGCACGACATGACCTCCTGGAACGGACTGTCCACCGAGGAGCAGGAGCGGGTGATCGGCCGCACCAAGCTGACCGACCTGGAGCTGGCCGACGACGTGAAACCGGCCGACTCCCACGTCGCGCTGAACACCGTCACCGACTCCAGCGGCGAGGAACTCCAGATCCTGCGCGACAACATGCCGTTCGGGCGGGTCGGCAGCGCCGAGTACGGCACCTACTTCATCGGCTACGCCGCCGATCCCGGCGTCATCGAGCTGATGCTGCGCAACATGTTCATCGGCCGGCCCGAGGGCAACACCGACCGCGTGCTGGACTTCTCCACCGCGGTCACCGGCAGCCTGTTCTTCGTGCCCACGGCCGATTTCCTCGAGGACCCGCCGGTGGCCGAGGAAGTCGCCCCGGCCGAACCAGTCGTCGTCTCGCTCCGCGTCGGCAGCCTGAAGGGAACACCGTGAACAACCTGCACCGGGAGCTCGCGCCCGTCTCCGAGTCGGCCTGGGCCGACATCGAGGCCGAGGCGCGCCGCACGTTCACCCGGCACGTCGCCGGCCGCCGCGTCGTCGACCTGACCGGGCCGGCCGGCGAAACCCTGTCCGCCGTCGGCACCGGGCACCTGAGCGAGCTGGCGCCGGCGGCCGAGGGCGTGCGGCTGCGGCGGCGCGAGGTGCAGCCCATCGTGGAGATCCGGGTGCCGTTCACGGTCAGCCGGGCCGCCGTGGACGACGTCGAGCGCGGGGCCAAGGACGCCGACTGGGATCCGGTGAAGGAGGCGGCCAAGCGGATCGCCTTCGTCGAGGACCGGGCCATCTTCGAGGGCCTGTCCGGGGCGGGCATCGCCGGTGTCCGGGCCGCCACCACCAACGAGGCGCTGACCCTGCCGGCCGACGTCCGCGAGTACCCCAACGTCGTCGCGCAGGCGTTGAGCGCGCTGCGGCTGGCCGGCGTCGACGGGCCGTACAGCCTGCTGCTGTCGGCCGACGCCTACACCGCCGTCGAGGAGACCACCGACCACGGCTACCCGATCCGGGAGCACCTGTCGCGGGTGATCCACGGCGGCGACATCATCTGGGCCCCGGCCATCGACGGCGCGTTCCTGCTGTCCGTGCGGGGCGGCGACTACGAGCTGCACCTCGGGCAGGACCTGTCCATCGGGTACTCCTCGCACGACGCCTCCACCATCGAGCTGTACTTCCAGGAGTCGCTGACGTTCCAGGTGCACACCGGCGAGGCCGGGATCGCTCTGACGGTCTAAACGCCAGGAACGACCCTTTCACTGCGCCCAGCGCCTGGCGGTGGAGGGGCGCTCAGAGGCGGCCGGTGCGGTGCAGGTCGTCCACGATGGCGTGGACGACCGGGGCCGTCTCGGGCATCGCCGTGTACTCGGCGTAGGTGAAGTAGCCGCACTCCTCGATCTCCGAGCAGGCCGCCGGCTCGCCGTCGAACTCGCCCCGGTAGCAGGTGATCCGCACCTGGGCCCCGGGCGGCTGGTCGTGCGCGTCGCCCTCGAAGACGCCGTGCCGGCGCACGGTGTCCGGCCGCAGGGCGCAGCCGATCTCCTCGGCCACCTCGCGGGTCAGCGCGGCCAGGTCCGTCTCCCCCGGCTCGTACTTGCCGCCGGGCAGGTAGAAGGCCTTGCGGCCGTGGGAGCGGACCAGCAGCACCCGCTCGTCGCGGACATGCACCAGCGCCACGGTCCTGATCACAGCCGGCAGGCTACCTGGTGCCGAAGTTTCGCTTGATCGTTGCAAGCTTGCGTATTCCTATGGAGATATTGCTCTCGCCTGTCGTCCTGCCTACAGTTCGAGGTCCCTGCCCATCTCGTGCAATGACGGACGAGAGGACCACCCGTGACCATCTCCCGCCGGACGTTCCTAGGCTCCACCGCCGCGGTCACCGCACTGGCCGCCCTGCCCATCAGCACCAGCCAGGCCAGTGCCGCCAGCCCGGTCGGCGACGTCGTCGGCAAGATCACCGTCGGCTACCAGGGCTGGTACGCCTGCATCGGCGACGGCGCCCCGATCAACACCTGGTGGCACTGGAGCCAGGACGCCAGCCAGCCGCCGTCGACCACGAACAACAACAACATCAAGGCCTGGCCGGACATGCGCGAGTTCACCAAAGGCTACCCGACGGCCTACCCGAACCTCGGCAACGGCCAGCCGGCCACCCTGTTCTCCGAATACGACTCGCAGACCGTGGACACCCATTTCCTGTGGATGAGCCAGCACGGCTGCGACACGGCGGCCCTGCAACGCTTCAACCCCAACGGCAGCGAGGGCCCGACCCGCGACGCCGTCACCGCCAAGGTCCGCACCTCGGCCGAGGCCCACGGCGTGAAGTTCTACATCATGTACGACGCCACCGGCTGGACGTCCATGCAGTCGGAGATGAAAGCCGACTGGACCAGCAAGATGTCGGCCTACACCGCCTCGCCGATGTACGCGCGCCAGAACGGCAAGCCGGTGGTCGGCATCTGGGGCTTCGGCTTCAGCGACGGCAACCACCCCTGGGACGCCGGCACCTGCCTCGACGTGATCAACTGGTTCAAGGGCCAGGGCTGCTACGTCATGGGCGGCGTGCCCAGGGAATGGCGCGTCGGCGGGGCCGGCACCCGCACCGGCTTCATCGACACCTACCACGCCTTCAACATGATCTCCCCGTGGATGGTCGGCGCCATCGGCACCGCCGCCGAGTCCGACAACATCTACACCACCATCAACGTCGGCGACCAGGCCGACTGCAACGCCAACGGCATCGACTACCAGCCCTGCGTGCTGCCCGGCGACGTCTCCGGCCGGCAACGGGCCCACGGCGACTTCATGTGGCGGCAGTTCTACAACATGGTTCGCGTTGGGGCACAAGGCATCTACATCTCCATGTTCGACGAGTTCACCGAGGGCAACCACATCGCCAAGTCCGCGGAGTCCTCGGCGACGACGCCCGCCAACTCCGGCATGCTCGCGCTGGACGAGGACGGCACGCCGTGCTCGTCGGACTACTACCTGCGCCTGACCGCCGACGGCGGCCGCATGCTCAAGGGCCAGATCGCTTTGACGGCAACACGTCCGACCCCGCCGGTGGTCGGCGGCGGCGACACCCAGGCGCCGTCCGTCCCCAGCGGACTCCACGCCACCGCCCACACCGCCACTTCCGTCAGCCTGGCCTGGACCGCCGCCACCGACAACGTCGGCGTCACCGGCTATCGGGTGTTCGCCAACGGGAGCCAGGTGGGGACTTCGGCCGGGACTTCGTTCACTGCCAACGGTCTCACACCGTCCACCACCTACAGCTTCACCGTCACCGCTCAGGACGCCGCCGGCAACACCTCCCCGGCGTCGACCGCCGCCTCCGTCACCACCGACGCCGGCGGGAACACCAACCTGGCGTTGGGGCGTGCCACTGCGGAATCCAGCCACACCCAGTCCTACGGCTCCGGCAACGCCGTCGACGGCAACAGCGGCACGTACTGGGAGAGCGCCAACAACGCCTTCCCCCAGTGGCTCCAGGTCGACCTCGGCGCCTCGACCCCGGTGAGCCGGATCGTGCTCACCTTGCCGCCGCTGACCGCTTGGGGTGCTCGCACGCAGACCTTGAACGTGTCCGGATCGGTCGACGGGAGCACGTTCTCCACTGTGGTCGGTTCCGCCGGTTATCGGTTCGATCCGGCCACGGGCAACACCGTGACCATTCCGGTGCCGGCGGGAAGTCGGCGGTATCTGCGGTTGACGTTCACCGCGAACACGGGGTGGCCGGCGGGGCAGGTGTCGGAGTTCCAGGTGTACGCCTAGAAGTCCGCGGTCAGCCGTCCACCAGCCGTTGTCGGTGGGGCTGGTGGACGGCAGGCCGGGGTTTCGCTAGGCGAGCCAGACGGACTTGGCGTTGCAGAACTCCTTGATGCCTACGGCGGAGAGCTCGCGGCCGTGGCCGGAGTTCTTGACGCCGCCGAAGGGAAGATGGGGGTGGGAGGCGACCATGCCGTTGACGAAGACCATGCCGGCGTCGAGGTCGCGGACCAGACGCTCGCGTTCGGCGGGCTCGGAGGTCCAGGCGCTGGCGCCCAGGCCGAAGCTGGTGGCGTTGGCCAAGGTGACGGCGTCGTCGGCACTGTCCACTCGGTACAGGGCGGCCACCGGGCCGAAGACCTCCTCGTGGAAGAGGCGCATGGCGTCGGTGACGCCGGTGATCACGGTGGGCGGATACCACCAGCCGGGGCGGTCGGGGGCGTGGCCGCCGGTCAGGAGATGGGCGCCCTGGGCGACGGCGTCGTCGACCAGAGCGACCACGTCCTGACGGCCCTGCTCGGTGGCGAGAGGGCCGACGTCGGTGGAATCGCGCAGCGGATCGCCGACGGTGAGCTGGGACATGGCCTTCACGAAATGGTCGGCGAACTCGTCGAAGACCTCGGTGTGCACGATGAAGCGCTTGGCGGCGATGCAGCTCTGGCCGTTGTTCTGGCAGCGGGCGGTGGCGGCGACCTCGGCGGCGCGGGCCAGGTCGGCGCTGGGCATCACGATGAACGGATCGGAGCCGCCCAGCTCCAGGACGACCTTCTTGAGCTGGCGGCCGGCCTCGGCGGCCAGGGAACGGCCGGCGGCCTCGCTGCCGGTGAGGGTGGCGGCCTGCACACGGTCGTCGGCGACGATCCGGGCCACCCGGTCGGAGCCCACCAGCAGGGTCTGGAAAGCGCCGGCGGGGAAGCCGGCGCGGGCGAACAGATCCCCCAGGTAGAGCGCCGTCTGCGGGACGTTGGAGGCGTGCTTGAGCAGGCCGACGTTGCCGGCCATCAGCGCCGGGGCGGCGAACCGCACAACCTGCCACAGCGGGAAGTTCCACGGCATCACGGCCAGCACGACGCCCAGCGGCTGGTACCTGACGTACGCGTCGGTGGCCCCCATGGCCTCGGCGTCGGCCGGCACGTCCTGGAGGAACTCCTCGGCGTGCTCGGCGTAGAAGCGCATCGCGGCGGCGCACTTGGCCGCCTCGGCCTTGGCCGCGGCCAGGGTCTTGCCCATCTCCGTGGTCATGGTGCGGGCGATGTCGGCGGCCTCGGCGTCCAGCACATCGGCGGCGGCCCACAGCCAGGCGGCCCGCTGGGGGAACGTCGTCCCGGCGAGCTCCGCGAAGCCCGCACGGGCGTTCGCGATCCGGCGCTCGACCTCGGCGTCGGTGTGCGGCTCGAAGGAGCGTTGCGTCTGTCCCGTCGTGGGGTTCACCGTAGCGATGGCCATGCCTGCGGATGCCCGGGCGGCCGGCCGTCAAACGCCACACCTGGCGCATCCCGGCGATCTCGCTCACCATGGAACAGATCGTCGGCCCTGGTCAGGGGCCGGAAGGGGTGAGCGCCATGCGGGCGATGTGGAAGGGCACGGTGGCCTTCGGGCTGGTCGCCATCCCGATCAACCTGTACGCGGCGACCGAGAACAAGGGGGTCACGCTGCGGCAGGTGCACGAGAGCGACGGCGGCCGCATCCAGTACAAGCGCTTCTGCTCGGTCGAGGACGCCGAGGTGCCCTACGCCGAGATCGCCAAGGGCTACGAGCTCGACGACGGGCGCATGGTGGTGCTCACCGACGCCGAGCTGTCCAGCCTGCCGCTGCCCACCCAGAAGACCATCGACGTGCTCGAATTCGTGCCGCTGGCCGCGATCGACCCCCTCCTCTTCGACAAGGCCTACTACCTGGAGCCGCAGAAGTCCGCCGTCAAGCCCTACGTGCTGCTCCGCGACGCCCTGCACAAGTCCGGGCACGTGGCCATCGCCAAGGTGGCGCTGCGGCAACGGGAGGTGCTGGCGGTGCTGCGGGTGCACGCGGACGTGCTCACCATGTCCACCATGCTGTGGCCGGACGAGGTCCGCACCCCGGACTTCGCCTTCCTGCAACAGGATGCGCCCCAGGTGCGGGAGCAGGAGCTCACCATGGCCGGCCAGCTCATCGACTCCCTGTCCGAGCCGGTGTTCGAGCCCGACCGCTACCAGGACAGCTACCGCCAGGCCCTGGAGAACCTGATCGACGCCAAGATCGAGGGCGACGAGGTCGCCACCCCGCCCGGCGCCGAGCCCACCGCCGAGGTCGTGGACCTGATCAGCGCCCTCCAGGCCAGCGTCAAGGCGGCCGGCAAGCCCAAGACCGCCGCCCCCAAGGCCAGAAGCACCCGCAAGCCGGCGGCCGCGGAGGAGAAGAAGCCGGCGGAGAAGAAGGCACCCGCGAAGCGCCGCTCACCCCGCAGCGCCTGACCGCGCCGAGCGGGTCGAACGGATCGAGCGGATCGAGCAGGTCGAGGCAGGCCAAGCAGGTCGAGCAGGTCGAGCATGTCGAGGCGGGCCGAGCGGGCCGAGCGGGCCGAGCGGGCCGAGCGGGCCGAGGAAGATCATCGGCGCTGAGCTGCCCCCGAATCGAGGCTAGTCCGCGAACCTGGCAGTCCCGGGCGAGCGCAATCCCCGGGCGAGCGCAGCCCGGGCGAGCGCAGCCCGGCCGAGTGCAGTCCTGCGCGGGCTCGGTCCCGGGCGGGCTCCGTCGCGGGCGGGCTCCGTCGCGGGCGAGGGCAGCCCCCGGCAAGCGCAGCCCCGGGCGGGCTCGGTCCTGGGAGAGCGCAGTCCCGGGCGAGCTCGGCCGGGGGCCGGGGGCCGGGGGCCGGGCATGCCGATACGGCCGGGATCACCAATGGCCCAACCGACCAGCGTCCACCGGCCGCACAGCCTGGCGCTGCCAGGTTCGGCTGGTTGGATTGATTCGGGGGCTGCTCACTTCGGCCGGCCTCCATACACCCAGCCGTCCGACGCCCGCCGGCCTCCCCCTGGCGCGACACGCCGGGCGGTTGTGCGAGACTCTCCGGCCTCGCGGTGGTAGCAAGAGTCACCGGGAGTCAATCGCACGGAGGATGTAACGATGGAGTGCGGCAACTGCACTCGGGGTCTGGACCACTGCCACGGCACGCTGATCGTGCACACCACCGAGTTCACCGAGTGCACCGAGCCGATGTGCGAGGACCTGGACGAGGTCCGCCATCTGGCGATCGTGGACTGCAGCGCGGTGGACGGCGGCTGCGACTGCGTGTCGGTGCTGGACGAGCAGGTCGTGCACGACAACGTGGCCTAGGGGTCACATCCGGCGGTAGCGGGCGTCGCCGAAGCAGTAGAGGCCGAAGGCGGCGAAGCCGGCGGCGACGGCGGTGAGCAGCACGACGCCGAAGGGCTGGCCGGCGAGGGTGTGCAGTGCGGTGTCGAGCCCGCCGGTGCGCTGCGGGTCGGCGGTGACGGCGGCGATGGCGGTGAGCACGCCGATCACGCCGTAGGCGACGCCTTTGGCGACGTAGCCGACGACGCCGAGGAACTGGACGACGGGGCCGGCCGACACGAGGTCCTCCAGGAACTTCCGGGATACCCCGCGATAGGCCAGGACGCCGGCGGCGACGAGGATGACGGCGGCCACGGCGAGCACCAGGGCCGGCCCGGCCGGCAGCCCGAGCAGGGTTGCGGTGGCGTCCTGCTCCTGCTGGTCACCGGAGCTGCCGCCGCCGCCGACCACGAGCCCGATGGCGTACGCCGCGAGCCCCAGCACCACGACGCCGCGGCCGGCCACGCCGAGGCGGCGGCGTAACCGCTGCTTCTCGTCCGACATCCAGCGGTAGCCGACGAAGGCGGCCAGCAGTTGCCACACGCCGAACCCGGCCAGCAGCACGGCCAGGATCCACAGCAGCACGGCCCCGAACGGCTGCGCCGCGATGGCGGACACCGCGCCCTTCTGGTCGGCCTCTCCCCCGCCGCCGAACGCGGCCTGCGCCGCGAGCCAGGCGACCATCAGGTGCACCACTCCGTACCCACTCATGCCGAGCCGGCCGATGATCTGCACCGGCCGGCTCGTCTCGGCTTCCGCCGCCGCTCTGGTCATGCCCCGGGATTCCCGCGGCGGCGTCGGCTTATTCGGCGCGCTGATAGCTGTGCACGACAACACCTTCGGGCAGCATGAGGGTGTCGACGAGCTTGAGCGGCCGCCGCGGCACGGAGCGGAACAGCGGGAGCTGCCCGTCGCCGAGGATGACGGGGAAGAGCATGAACCGGTACTCGTCGATCAGGTCGTGCTGAGCCAGCAGGTTGAACACCTCGCCGCTGCCGGCCAGCAACAGATCGCCACCCTCGCCGTCGACCAGCTTGCGGATGCCGTCCACGCCGTCGACCAGCGCGGCGTTCCAGGTCAGCGAGGTCAGGGTCCGCGACAGCACGTGCTTGGGCATGGAGTTCATGCGCTCGCCGAACTCGCCGGTGTCGGTCATGGTCGGCCACGCCGCGGCGAAGCCCTCGTACGTGCGCCGGCCCAGCAGCATCGCCTCCGACTCCTGGAGCTCCCGCCACTTGAACGCCCCGGCCTCGTCCGAGAAGTACGGCATAGACCAGTGGCCCGGCTCGTCCATGAAGCCGTCCAGGCTGACGTACTCGGTCGCCACGATCCTGCGGGCCATCTCGGTTCCTCCTCGTTCGGCCTGTCCCTGCCTACGTGTCGATCGGCCCGCGGGCCGATCGACACACCAAGGATGTGACCCCGGTCACCCCGGCAGGATGCCTCGGACGAAGGCGGCCTGGCCGGCGTGCTGGATGTCGTCGTCGAGGACGCTGACCAGGCGGACGCCCAGCGTGACCGGCGGATCCCAGCGGCGGTCGACGACGCGGTCCAGGTCGGGGTCGGTGAGGGTGGCGAGGTAGGCGATGGTGCGGGCGTAGACGGCGTCGAAGTAGCCGGCGAGCAGGTCGCCGTCGGGGCGGACCTGGGCGACCTCGTCGGAGTTCTGGCCGTAGCCGATGGCGTCGTCGCTGAAGGGCAGGGCGAAGCGGCCGGCCCAGCCGTCCTCGGTCCACGTCTGGGGGACGCCGGCGACCTCGGACACGTGGTCGTCCTGCACGCGGGTGAGGTGCCAGACGAGCCAGCCGATGGAGTTGGCCTCGGGGGCGGCCCGCCAGGCCAGCTGTTCGACGGTGAGGCCGTCGATGGTCTCGTGCACGACGCCGTGCACCCGGCCGAAGCCGTCGGTGAGCAGCTCGGCGACGTTCACTGCGCCTCCCCATGAGCCGTGTAGACGGCGGCCATGTCGCTGGAGCCGTGCCCGGCCTCGGCGGCGGCGCCGTACTGCTGGCGCAGGGCGGTCATGAGCCGGTCGTCGGCGCCGGCGGCGCGCAGGGCAGCGGCGATGAGCCCGGCGTCCTTGACCGCGCCGTCGAGGCTGAACGAGGCCGGGAACTCGCCGGCGATCATGGCCCGGCCCTTGAGCTGCGCGTACGGGTTGTCCAGCCCGCCGCCGGAGATCAGGTCGAGGAACAGCTGCGGATCGAGCCCCTGGTTGCGGGTCAGGGCCAGGGCCTGCGCGGTGCCGGCGGTCAGCGACAGCACCCACGAGTTGGCGGCCAGCTTGAGCCGGTGCCCGTCGCCGATGCGCGGCCCCACCCACAGCGTGCGGGCGCCGATGGCGTCGAGGACGGGGTCGATGGCCGGCCGCAGCGCCGGGTCCCCGCCGACGAGCACGATCAGCTTGCCCTCCTCGGCCGGCTGCCGGGTGCCGAGCACGGGCGCGTCCACGAACGGCACATTGTGCTTGGCCGCCAACGAGGCAAGCGCTTCCACGCCGTCAAGGCCGACGGTGGCGCACTGCACCCACACCGCCCCGGGCTTGAGGGATCCGATCGCCTCGGACATCACCGCCTCGACCGATTCGGCGTCGAACAGCATCGTCACGACGACGTCGGCGCCGGCCACGGCGGCCACCGGATCGGCGGCGACGGTCGCGCCGTCGTCGGCCAGCGGCCGGGCCTTGTCCGCGCTGCGGTTCCACACCGTCACGGCCAAGCCGGCCCGCAGCAGGCTGCGGGCCATGCCGGCCCCCATCAGCCCGGTGCCGAGCAGGGTCACTGCCTTCGTCACGACCACGACTCCTTCTCCAGGTGAGCGGTACAGCTCTACCGCAGCGTCAGCGTCACCGGCAAGATCACTCAAGACCGTTGCAGGGCCGGGGCGGCGCCGTACGCGGCGCGAGCGTAGGCCCGGCAGGTGTCGGCGGCCACCCGTTCCCAGGAATACCGGGCACAGGCCCGATCCCGCCCTGCCGCGCCGAAAGCCTCACGCAGTGCGGAATCGGCCAACAGGTGACGAACCGCACGGGCCAGCTCGGCCGGCCGCAGCGGCGGCACGAGCAGCCCGGTCACCTCGCTGACGACGGTGTCGGACAGCCCGCCGACCGCGGCGGCGACCACCGGCACGCCGCAGGCCATGGCCTCCAGCGCGACGGTGCCGAAGGTGCTGCGGGCCGGCGTGCACACGACGATGTCGGCGGAGCGGTACAGGGCCGGCATGTCGTCGACCGGCCCGAGCAGGTGCAGCCGATCGGCCACGCCGTAGTGGCGGGCGCAGCGGATCAGCCGGTCGGCCTCGGGATTGTCGTCGACGGGCCCGCCGGCGATGACGAGCTCGGTGTCCCCGAGCGCGGCCAGCACGCTGATCGGCAGGTCGAACCGGTGGTGCGTGACAAGATCGCCGACGCCCAGCAGCCGATACCGGGCCCCTTTGCTCGCGCGAGGGCCCTCCGGCGTGAACAGCTGGTGGTCCACGCCATGCGGCACGACGGTGATCTGGCTGCGCGGCACCCCCAGCGCGGTGATCCGCCGGACCTGGCCGCCGCTGGCCGCCAGCACCCGGTCGATCCGCCGCCACACCAGCCGTTCCAGCCGCTGCACATCGGGATCGACGTTCGCGGTCGTCGGCACGGACAGCACCGTGGCGATCGGCTGCTCGCCGACAGCCAGCGCCGTCGCCATGCCCGACAGCCACGAGTGCGCGTGCACGACTTCGGGCGGGTCATCCCGCCAGGCCTCCCGGAGCCGGTCGACGAGGTCGGCGTCGACCTCGTCGTGACCGTGCACGACGACCTCATGCCCCAATGCGGCCAGTGCACCCGTCAACGCGGCGAGCGGCGGTGACGGCTGGCCGACCATAGCCACTCTCACCTGACCAGGCTTTCCGTTACGGTCCCGCCCAAAACCTGACTCGTCCTTTCGGGACGGGTGTGAACGGGTTCGGCCGGGGTAGTCTCCCGCCGGAAAAGCAGGGAGGCGACAGGGAACAATCATGACTAGCCCGAAACTCACGGTCGACGTGGCGCGCCGCGAACGTGCCGCCATCGTCGGCCTCACCGGTGAAATCGGGCTGCGCACGGTCGCCCGGCTGCGGTCCGCCGTGATGAAGTGCCTGGCCGACGAGCCCTCGGGAGTGGTGGTCGAATTGGATCGGACCACGGTGGCCTCGCCGCTCGCCCTGGGGGTGTTCGGCGCGCTGGCCCGCCGCGCGGCCGAGTGGCCAGGAGTGCTGGTGGTGCTGGCGGTCTCCGACACCGCGATACGGGAACTGTTGCGCCGCACCGCTTTGGACCGCGTGGTGCCGACCTTCGCTTCGGTGGCCGAGGCCGTGCGATCGCTGGGGGTGTTGCCGCCACGTCAACACGCCTCGGTGGATCTGCCCGACGACGCCGGCAGCGCCGCGCTGGCCCGCCACTTCGTCACCGACACGTGCATCGACTGGGGCGTGGGCGATTCGGCCGATGACGCGTGCATCATCGCCTCCGAACTGGTGGAGAACGCCGTGCTGCACGGGCGTTCTCGCGCGCAACTACGCCTGGAGCTGCGCCGCGGAGTACTCACCATCGCCGTCCGTGACGACGATCCCGGGCGGCCGCGGCACCTCACCGTCGGGACGGCGCCTACCGGCGGCCGCGGCGTGTTCATGGTGGACGCCATCGCCCGGGCCTGGGGTTATGCGCCGACCTGGAGCGGCGGCAAGGTGGTCTGGGCGATGCTGGCCACCACTGCTTGCGTCGACAATCACCCGTAAGGGTGGAATGGACCGGCGCTCCCCGGTCCAATTCGGACGGTGGTGCGACGCTGGTGATCCCCGCGGAGGAGGTCGCCCATGCGAATCGGCCGCATCCTGTCCCTGGCCACGCTGCTGGTGGTGACGGTGGCGGTCCCAGTCGTCCGGGCCGGCGCCGACCAGGTCCCGCCCAGTGTCGCCGCGCCGCTGCCGGCGGACCCCACCACGACCGCCACCACCGCCCCGGCGCCGACCGACCCCGCGCCGCCGACGACGGCCTCCCCGGGCCCCGCGCCCGAGCCGACCGCAACCCCGTCGCCCACGGTGAGTCCCGGCCCGCCGGCCCCGGTCGCCGGCGGCTCCAACTACGACTTCTACTACCTCAACGGCTGCTATCGCGAGCCGTACAACGTCATCAGCGGCTTCTCCAAGGCGCCGGACCTGATCTCCTACCAGCTGGGCCGGATGCGGTCGGCCGGCCAGGACCGGCTGACCATCGGCGTGTTCCACGCCCACGGCGCGGCCCCCTCCGGCGCGGTGATGGACTCCACCGGCGGCACGCTGTCCGAGTCCGACCTGACCAACCTCGGCGGCCTGCTCAAAGCGGTGAAGGCGGCCGGCTTCGCCGAGGTGACGGTGGCCTTCAACCCCATCTTCGCCAACAGCCCCAGCGGGTGGCGCAGCTGGCAGCAGAGCCTGTACGAGGAGAACTGGCAACTCGTGCAGAAAGTGCACGACGTCGTGACGGCGGCCAACCTGCCGTACCGTATCGACCTGGGCAACGAGCTGACCCCGTCCACCGGCCAGAGCCTGGTGGTGCGCTACGACCAGCAGCTGTGGCAGGCCTACACCGCCAAGTACGGCCGCGACGACACCGTGGGATTCTCGGTCAACAGCAACGATCCCGGCCAGATCCCCAACGTCGCCAAGGTCTACGGCGACAATCCGCCGCCGGTGTTCGACATCCACATCTACGGCGACGAGTACAACCAGTTCGTCGGCGACGACCAGCAGCTGCGCCGGCAGGGCTACGGCGCCCAGCCGGTGATCATCGGCGAGTCGTACTACAACGACCCGGCCGCCGCCGGCGGCTTCGCCCGGGGCAGCAAGGACAGCGGCCGCCGCATCCTCTACCTGACCCAGTGGCCCAAGACCCGGGCCAACGCCCCGCAGTGCGACCAGGTCGACGTGGCCCCGCCGCTGGACTTCAGCGCCTATCGCGACGCCGGTTTCTGAGGCTTCGTATAGTCGTGACCGTGCCCAACCGTCTCGGCGACTACCTGCGAGCCCGGCGGGAGCAGATCCGCCCGGCCGACGTCGGCCTGCCCGCGGGCGGCGGCCGGCGGCGGGTGCAGGGGCTGCGCCGGGAGGAGCTGGCCCTGCTGGCCGGCATCAGCAGCGACTACTACATGCGGCTGGAGCAGGGCCGCGACCAGCGCCCGTCCGGGCAGGTCCTGGACGCACTGGCCACGGTGCTGCGGCTGGACGCCGAGGCCACCGCCTACCTGCACGAACTGGCCCGGCCGGTGGCCCCGAGACGGACCGAGCAGGTGCCGGCGAGCATCCTCCAGCTGGTCGACAGCTGGCCGGCGACCCCGGCCTACGTGGTCGACCGGCTGACCACCGTGGTCGCCGCCAACCGGGCCGTCGCCGTGCTGTCTCCGGCCTACACGGTCGGCGTGAACCTGCTGCGGAGCGTTTTCCTGGACCCGGTCGAGCGGGAGCTGCGGCCGGACTGGGACGACACCGTGGCCGAGGGCGTGGCCATCCTCCGGGGCGAGTTCGGGGCCGATCTGGACCACCCGGACCTGGTGGAACTGGTGGCCTGCCTGTCAGAGCGCAGCGAGCGGTTCCGGCAGCTGTGGGCCCGGCACGACGTCAAGTCCCGCGCCGGCCACACGATCCGGTTCGCGCACCCGGTCGCCGGCCCGTTGGAGCTGCACAGCGAGAAGCTGCCGATCGGCGGCACCGCGCTGACCCTGGTGGTGTTCCACGCCGAGGCCGGCTCACCCAGCGCCGAGGCGCTGGCCAGGCTCACCCAGTCGTTGCCGGCACAGGCCTAGCCGGCTTGTGCCGCAGGGCCGGCCGCTCCACGAACCGCCAGCTCACAGCGGCCAGCGCCAGCACGATCACCGCCGTCAGGGCCGCATTCGCCGCGGACGGCAGCCCGGACAGCAGCTGCTGCACGGGGAACGCCAGCAGATACGTGCCGTACGACAGGTCGTAGCCGCCGGTCGGGCGCTGAATCGCCGCCGGGGCGCGGAAGGCGATCGTGTACGTGAGCGCGGCGATGAACAGAATCGCCCCGACCGGGGCCGCCGGCGTGACCCACAGCGCCGCCCAGACCAGGGCCGTCACCGGCAGCGTCCACCAGGGCGGCGGCTGGGCGCCGACGAACTCCCGGTACGCCATGCCCACGCCGAAGAACGCGATCGGCACCGCCGCCTGGTAGTCGAGCAGCCCCGGCAGCAGCACGCCGTGATAGCCGGACACCTCGACACCCGCGGCCACCAGCATCAGCGCGGCCGCGACCGTGGCCAGGATCCAGCGGCAGCGCAGGAAGCCCAGCAGGCCCAGCGCCGCGACGCCGACGTAACAGAGCACCTCGACCCGGATCGTCCACAGCGAGCCGTCGACCGCGACCGGATACGGGTTGCCGGCGAACACCCCGGGCAGGTCGAACTGGACGTGGAAGATCGACAGATTGCCGAGCAGGAAGCGCCAGGCGCCGCCGCTGAGCAGGTACTCCCCCACCGGCAACGTCGTCACCAGCGGCCCCAACAGGAACGTCAGCACCAGCACCACCAGCGCGTACGCCGGGTAGATGCGCAGCGCCCGCCGCGCGGCGAACCGCTTCAGCGACGGGTCGCTCAGCCAGCTCGACGACACCAGATAGCCGCTGAGCAGGAAGAACACCCCGACGCCGAGGTCGCCGGCGTTGGTGCCGGACAGGAACGTCAGCGGATCCTCGTGGCCGGTCAGGACCCAGGAGTGGCCGACCACCACCAGCAGGGCCGCGCCCAGGCGCAGCAGGTCGAAGGCATTGCCCCGGTGGCTGTTCACCGGGGCACACTAGCGATCGGCCGTCGCGGACCGATCGGGTGATGCAGAGTGAACGCCATGGGGAAGTGGGTGGTGTCCGCCGGCGTCGGGTTCGTGCGGGCGTGCGTCCTGTGCGGGCTGAGCATGGTCGTGCCGGTGCTCTGGGGCGGATCGGTCGGGCTGTGGCTCTGGATCGGCGGCAGCCCGTGGTCGTGGACGGCGCTGTTCGTGTGGGCGGTCATCGGCGCGTTCCTGCTGGCCCGCCCGGTCGGCCGCACGGTCCGGCAGCTGATCGGCGACTGGACGGGGGCCGAGCTGCCCGAGGGCTACCGGGCGCTCGGCGCCGTGACGCAACTGGCCACCGGCTACTGGTGGAACGGCTACTCGTACTCGAAAACCGAGCGGGACGCCCGGCGGGAGTTGTGGTGGCGCAAGCGGTTCAACGATCCCGCCGGCTGGCGTGACGTGCGATTCCTGGCCATCGCGCCGTTCACGGTCGGGCTGATCACCGCCGTGCCGCTGGGCGGCGTCGCGCTGGCGTTCCTGGTCAACCCGGTGTTGGGGGTGATCGTCACGGTCGGCAGTTCCCCGTACATGTGGCGGCTCGCCGTGCCGCTGGCCGTCCGGTTCCTGCGCTCCGCCCCCAGGCCCACCCTCGCCGACCGGGTCGACGAGCTGACGGCCCAGCGTGCCGATCTCACCGTCAACCAGGCCTCGGAGATCCGGCGGATCGAGCGGGACCTGCACGACGGGGCCCAGGCCCGGCTGGTGGCGCTGGGCATGGCCCTGGCCACCGCCGAGAAGCTGATGCAGACCAATCCCGTGCAGGCGGTCGAGCTGGTGCGGGAGGCCAGGGCCGGCGCCGCCGCGTCACTGACCGAACTCCGTGACCTGGTGCGGGGGATCAGCCCGCCCGTGCTCAACGAACGCGGCCTCGTCGACGCCCTGCGGGCGCTGGCCCTGGACAGCCCGCTCGACGCCACCGTGTCGACCGATCTCCAGCCGCGGCTGGATCCCCCGATCGAGGCCGCCCTCTACTTCGGGGTCGCCGAGCTCATGACCAACGCCGCCAAGCACGCCCACGCCTCACGGGTGCGGATCTCCCTCTCGCGGCAGGACGGCCGGATGGTGGTCGACGTGGCCGACGACGGCCGGGGCGGGGCCGCCGAATCCGCCGGCGGCGGGCTGGCCGGGCTGCGCCGCCGGCTGGCCGTGTTCGACGGCCGCCTGGAGATCACCAGCCCCGCCGGCGGCCCCACCCAAATCCGCCTCACCCTCCCCACCTAACACCCCCTCTCGCGCACCCCTCTCACACCCCCTCTCGCGCTTGGAAGGGGGCTTTCCTTCACTCCGAGTGAAGGAAAGCCCCCTTCCAAGCGTCCCCACCAAGATCAAGGCGCCATGGCGTCAGTCGGCGGTAGGAATCAGGGGTAGTCGTCCGGGTCGTCGAGGGGGACGGGGTCCTCCAGTTCCTCCGGGGCGTCGGGGTCGTCGGGGGCGACGGGGCCTGAACCGTGCCCCGGCCGGGGGTCGCCGATGGGTCGGTTCTCGTCCGGCTGGGGCTCGGGGTCCATGGGCTGCGGGATCGTCACGGCCGCATCCAGGGCGTCACGGGGCCGGGCAGGGCGGGATAGAACGGCTGCGCGTCGTCGACGGCCGGGTCGTGCTCCGGCGGCGGCGGGTGCGGCATCGGCGTCTGCGGGGGCGCGTCGATGTTGCCCCGCCAGGCGCCGGTCTCGTGGCCCTGCTCCTCGATGTAGTCCTTGAACCGCCGCAGGTCGCCGCTGACCCGGCCGCCGACGATGCCCAGCGCCGCGCCGGCCGCCTCGGCCAGGCCCTCGGGCTCGAACTCCATCTGGAGGCTGACCCGGGTGGAGTGCTCGTCGAGCCGGTGGAAGGTGACCACGCCGCCGTGCGACGGGCCGTCGATGGTGTGCCAGGCGACCCGCTCGTCCGGGTGCTGCTCGGTGATCTCGGCGTCGAACTCGCGGTGCGCGCCGGCGACGGTGGTCTCCCAGTGGGTGGTCCGGTCGTCGAGCTGGATGACGCGGTCCACGCCCTCCATGAAGAACGGGAACGACTCGAACTGGGTCCACTGGTTGTACGCCGTGCGCACCGGCACCTGGACGTCGATGGTGCGCTCGATGCTGGTCATCGCTGCGAGCTCCTCTCGTCGTACAGTCGGGGTACCACGGGTCGCCGACGCTCAACCGTCGGGCGTTTCCCCCGGTCGGGAACGCGGTATCCCCGACAGGGTGGTCCGGGCGGCCCGGACCGGCGGGTTGGAGTGGAGCGGTCGATGCTGAGCAACGACGAACGCCGTGCGCTGGAGCAGATCGAGCAGCGGCTGACCAGAGACGATCCCCTGTTAGCACAGAAACTGGCCCAGGGCTGGGTGGCTCGACACCGGTGGCTCGTGCTGTCCACGGGTATTCTCGGCCTCGCCCTGTTCGTGCTGGGCTGTGTCTGCGCGAGCGGCACGCTGGCCATCTGGGGGTTCGTGATGGCCGCGGCGTGCACCGGGCTGCTGTACCGGTACCACAGGCGTAGCCGACGGGAGTGACCCCATGCTCGGTGTCCCGGAGTCCACCAGGGCTCTGTTGTTCGACATGGACGGCGTGTTGACCAAGACAGCGGTGGTGCACGCGAAGGCGTGGCAGCAGGCCTTCGACGAGTTCCTGGCCTCACGGGGCGATCCCTACGAGCCGTTCGACCCGGTCGTGGACTACGACGAGTACGTGGACGGCAAGCCCCGGGCCGACGGCGTGCGCTCCTTCCTGGCCGCCCGGGGCATCGAGTACGACGAGGACCTGGTCCGCCGCATCGGCGACCACAAGAACGACCTCGTGCAGGAGCTGATCCACAAGGACGGCGTCGAGGCCTACCAGGGCACCGTGCGCTACCTCGACGCGGCCATCGCCGCCGGCATCCCCCGCGCGGTCGTGTCCTCCAGCGCCAACACGAGCGAGGTGTTGGCCGCCTCGGGCCTGGACGGCTACTTCCAGGCCCAGGTGGACGGCATCGTGGCCGCCGTGCGGCGGCTCAAGGGCAAGCCCGCGCCGGACACGTTCCTGGCCGCGGCCAAGGAACTGGGTGTGGAGCCTTCGCAGGCCGTGGTGTTCGAGGACGCCCTGGCCGGCGTGGAAGCCGGCCGCGCCGGCAACTTCGGCTTCGTGGTCGGCGTGGACCGGGTCGGCCAGGCCGACGCGCTGCGCGAGCACGGGGCCGACATCGTCGTCAAGGATCTGGCGGACCTGCTGTGATCCCGAATCCCGACTTCCTGGTCGAGCCCTGGCGGCTGCGTGAGTGCACGCTGAACCTGGATCTGCTGGCGCAGAGCGAGTCCCTGTTCGCGCTGTCCAACGGCCACATCGGCTGGCGCGGCAATCTCGACGAAGGCGAGCCGCACTCGCTTCCTGGCAGCTACCTCAACGGCGTGCACGAGGTCCGGCCGCTGCCCTACGCCGAACGCGGCTACGGCAATCCGGAATCCAGTCAGACCGTCATCAACGTGACCAACGGCAAGGCCATTCGGCTGCTGGTCGACGACGAGCCGCTGGACGTCCGCTACGGCACCCTGGTCAGCCACGAGCGCACGCTGGACTTCCGCACCGGCCTGCTGACCCGCGAGCTGCACTGGGTGTCCCCGGCCGGCAAGGCGGTGAAGGTCCGCTCCACCCGCCTCGTCTCGTTCACCCAGCGGGCCGTGGCCGCCATCGGCTACGAGGTGGAGGCGGTCGGCCAGCCGGTGCGGGTGGTGATCCAGTCGGAGCTGATCGCCAACGAGGAGATGCCAGCGCCCAAGGACGACGACCCGCGGGCCTCGGCCGTGCTGGAGCGGCCGATGAACGCCGTCATGCATGCGGCCGGCGACTCCAAGGCGGTGCTGGTGCACCGGGTCGAGCACAGCGGCTTGGGCGTGGCGGCGGCGATGGACCACATCATGTTCGGCGACGACGCCCCGCCCTGCCTGACCGAGGTCGAGCCGGACCTGGGCCGGTTCACCGTCGGCACGCTGCTGGCCCCGGGCCAGAAGCTCGGCTTCGCCAAGTACGTCGCCTACGGCTGGTCCAGCACCCGGTCCGTGCCGGCGCTGCGGGACCAGGTGGAGGCCGCGCTGTCGGCGGCCAAGCAGACCGGCTGGGACGGCCTGGTGGCCGAGCAGAAGGAGTTCCTGGACGCCTTCTGGCGGGACGCCGACGTGGAGCTGGACGGCGACGCCGAGGTGCAGCAGGCGGTCCGGTTCGCCCTGTTCCACGTGTTGCAGGCCGGGGCCCGGGGCGAGCGGCGGGCCATCGCGGCCAAGGGCCTGACCGGGCCCGGCTACGACGGGCACGCCTTCTGGGACACCGAGATGCTGGTGCTGCCGGTGCTCACCTACACGTACCCGGAATCGGTCGCGCATGCGTTGCGGTGGCGGCAGGACACGCTGCCGCTGGCCCAGGAACGGGCCCAGCAGCTGGGTTTCGAGGGCTCGGCGTTCCCGTGGCGGACCATCACCGGCGCGGAGTGCTCCGGCTACTGGCCGGCCGGCACCGCCGCGTTCCACCTCAACGCGGCCATCGCCGCCGCCGTCACCCGGTACGTGAGCGCGACCGGGGACGAGGACTTCGCCGCCACCGCCGGCATCGAGCTGCTGGTGCAGACCGCGCGGCTGTGGCGGTCGCTGGGGCACCACAACAGCGAGGGCCGGTTCTGCGTCGACGGCGTGACCGGGCCCGACGAGTACAGCGCGATCGCCGACAACAACGTCTATACCAACCTGATGGCCAAGCGGAACCTGCTCGCCGCCTACGAGTACGTGCACCGGTTCCCGGACCGGGCCCGCGAACTCGGCGTCGACGAGGAGGAGGCCGCAGCCTGGCACGACGCCGCGAAGGCGGTGATGATCCCGTACGACTCGGCGCTGGGCGTGCACCCGCAGTCCGACGGCTTCACCCGGCACCAGGTGTGGGACTTCGAGCACTCGACCTATCCGCTGCTGCTGCACCACCCGTACTTCGACATCTACCGCAAGCAGGTGGTCAAGCAGGCCGACCTGGTGCTGGCGATCATGCAGTGCCCGGAGGAGTTCACGCCCGAGCAGAAGGCGCGCGACTTCGACTACTACGAGCGCATCACCGTCCGGGACTCCTCCCTGTCGGCGTGCGTGCAGGCCGTGGTGGCCGCCGAGGTCGGCCAGTTGCAGCTGGCCCACGACTACCTGGCCGAGGCCGCCCTGATGGACATCGCCGACCTGGAGCACAACACCGCCGACGGCCTGCACATCGCGTCCCTGGCCGGGGCGTGGGTCGCGTTGGTGATGGGCCTGGGCGGCCTGCGCCAGGACGGCGGCGACCTGTCCTTCGCGCCACGGCTGCCGCCGGGCCTGTCCCGGCTGCGTTTCACCGTGCGGCAACGGGAATCGCGGCTGCGGGTGACCATCACGCCCGGCTCGGCCCGGTACGAGGTGGCCGGCCCCGACGAGCTGACGATCGTCCACCATGGACGGACGGTGCGCCTGGGTGCACCGCAGGAGCTGCCCATTCCGCCCGCGCCCCGCGTCCGGCCCAGCGTGCAACCGCCCGGCCGGGCCCCGCGCCGCCGCGACCAGCCGCCGTCGTCGGACGAGGACTGACCATGGCCCGCTGGAACGAGCTGAGCCCGCACCGGCGGCGGCAGATCGTCGCCATCGGGTTCGTCCAGATCGTGCTGGCCCTGGCCGCCTGGCTGGATCTCGCGATCCGCCCGGCGGCCAGGGTCCGGGGCCCCAAGTGGGCGTGGGCGCTGGCGATCGGCGTCAACTTCTTCGGCCCCATGGCCTACTTCGGCTGGGGCCGTCGGCGCACCGCACAACCCGATCTTCCCGGCGGTGAGGTCGGCTTTACCGACCGGTGACTGGCTGGTCACTACCTGTCATGCCGTCCCTGCTCCACTGTGACGCGCACAACGGCGAGCGAACGGAGCAGTCCGCTCCGTCCGCCGGGCGGCAGCGGGGAGCAGTCACATGATCTCCTTACGGCGCGAGCATGTGGTGGCGGCGAGCCTGGTCGGCTCGGTGGTCGTGGTCCTGGGCTTCGCCTCCGGCCTCGGCCTGCACCACACCACCACCGGCGTGGCGGCGGCGCCGGCCCCGACCGGCGCCGCCCCGCCGCCGGCCACCGCGGCCGGCGGCGGCGACCAGGCCGGCGGCGGTGGCGGGTATCAGCCCGCCGACTACCCGGCTCCGGCCGACAACCCTTCCGTGGCAACAACAACGACCGCTCCGACCCCGGTCGTGACGGTGACGGCGACGCCCACCACGACCACGACTCCCGGCGCCACCACCACGAGCACCACCGGACCGACGTGCACGCCCGGCCTGGTCCCCCAGGTGATCAACCCGCTCATCACCGGCGTGCAAGGACTTCCGCTGCTCGGTCCGGTGGTGTCCGGCGTCGGCCTGCCGCCGCTGGTGGACACGCTGCTGGGCTCGTGCCCGACCGTCACCACCACGACCACCACGACGCGGTGAGCGTCGACGCGGCACGGTCCTGGTACGTGCTGGCCAGGCTCGTCGACTATCTCGGCATCGCCCTTTTCCTCGGCGGCAGCGGTTTTGTCGCCCTGTTGTGGCCGGCCGGCGGCGGGGTGCGGGCCGCCCGGCGGGTGATCACCACCGGATGGCTGCTCGGTGTGGCCGGCGCGATCGCGACCGTCGTGCTGGAGGGCGTGTGGGCCGGCGGCGGTCCGATCGGGTGGCCGCTGGTGGCGACCGTGCTGGCCACCGACTTCGGCCGGGTGTGGCTGTCCATCGCGCTGCTGTGGCTGCTCGGCGGCGTCGTGCTGGCCGATCTGTTGCAGCGTAAGGAGAACGCCGCCCGATCGACGGCGTGGCGGATCGGCGCGCTGGCTGTCGGGCTCGGCCTGCTGCGGGCGGTCGGCCTGACCGGGCACACCTCCGACGCCGGCGCCGTGCTGGTGGAACTGGCCGATCTCGTGCACCTGCTCGGCATGGCGCTGTGGATCGGCGGCCTCGTGGTGCTGCTGTTCGGCGTGCTGCCGCGGCGGCGGCCGGACGAGCTGGCCCGGGTGATCCCGCGCTACTCGCGGCTGGCCATGGTCAGCGTGGCCGCGGTCGTGGCCGCCGGCGTGGTGCTGGCCTGGCACTCGCTCGGCTCGGTGGATGCCCTGCTGGGCACCGACTACGGCCGGATCCTGCTGGTCAAGGTCGGCGTGCTCGCCCTCGTGCTGGCCGCCGCCCAGGCCAGCAAGGCCTGGGTGGGCCGGCGGCTGGACTTCGCCGTCGTGCTGCGCGGCGACGTGCGCACCGTCCGGCCGTTCATCTACTCCGTCACCGCGGAGACCGTGCTCGTGGTGTTCGTGCTCGTCGCCGCGAGCGTTCTCGTCACGGCCAGCCCCGGTCGCTGACGTCCTTCTGGGAAAGGAAATCCGAAGTGGACCAACCACCCCTGCCCGCGCGCCGGCGCGGCCTGCTGCTGCCCGCGCTCGCCCTGCTGGCCGTCGCCGGCTCCGTCTTCGCGCTCACCTCGCTACGCGCCGACGACCAGCGCACCACCAGCCCCGAGACCGTCGCCCAGACCGCCACCCTGCCCGCGTCCGTGGTGGACGCCCAGAAGGCCGCCGTCGCCCAGTACTCGCCGGCCGCCGAGTCCGCCGCCATCGCCGTGGACATCAAGAACTACGCCTTCACCCCCGCCAGCATCACCGTCTCGCCCGGCGACACCGTGACCTGGACCAACGAGGACACCGCTCCCCACACCGTCACCGTCACCAGCGGGCCCGTGAAGTTCGCCTCGCCGACCCTGCAACAGGGTCAGACGTTCAGCTACACCTTCACCCAGGCCGGCACCTACTCGTACTACTGCGCCGTGCATCCCGACATGAAGGCCACCGTCACCGTGCAGGGCGCCACTCCCCCGCCGCCCACCAGCACCACCACCGCTCCCCCGCCCACCACCACATCGCCCACCATGACCATGCCCACCTCCACCCCGGGCAGCGGCTGCGCCGTCAAGGAGGCGTTGGCGCCCTTCATCGCCCACCTCAAGGCCGCCCACCTGGAGGAGTCCCTCGGCCAGCAGGTCACCGACATCCTCAACCTCGACCAGTACATCAAGACCCACACCGTGCTGATCGAGAACATGCTCACCCCCATTCTCAACGGTGACGCCGACCAGGCGGTCAAGGACGTGCTCGCGCCCTTCCTGGCCCACCTCAAGGCCGCCCACCTCGACGAGTCCCTCGGCCAGCAGGTCGCCGACATCCTCGACGTCAACCAGTACGTCAAGACCCACACCGTGCTGGTGGAGAACATGCTCGAACCGGTCTTCAACCAGCTGACCTGCTGACCTGGCGCACCTCTCGGCCCGCAGCGGCCAACGCCGCCCGCTGCGGGCCTGTCACCCGGCCCCTCTCGAAGGACCCCGCCCATGTCTGACACCGCCGTCCTGCCCGCCGCGGTCTTGCCCCTGCCCCCGCCCGGCGCCTACTCCCTGGCCGGCTGCGTTCTCGAACGAACCCCTTTTCCCTTCCTGCACCGGCGAATCCCCACCGACGGCGGCTCCCTGACCATCGACGACGGGGCCACGCTGACCCTGCCCGGCCTGATCACCGCGACCGTGTTCGCCCAGCGCCGCCGGCAGCTGCTGATCACCGGCCGGCTCGATCTGCGCGGTCGCCGGCACGGTCTGCGCCTCACCGCTCGCGTCGTGCACATCGACGACACCAGCCTGGTCTTCGCCGCCTCCGGCGTCGCGGCGGCCACCGGCCACCGTCCACTTCGGATCGAAGCCGCGATGGAGTTCCTCCGATGAAGCGAATCCTGGCGGTCTTGTTGTTGCTGCTGCTCATTCCCGCCCCGGCCTTCGCCGCGACGCAGGCCGTCACCATGGCGCAGTACGCCTTCGCACCGGCGTCGCTGACGGTGCACGTCGGCGACGCCATCACCTGGACCAACCAGGATCAGGCCCCGCACGACGTCACCACCACCGGCGGCCCGGTCGCCCTGCGCTCGCCGACGCTGTCCACCGGGCAGTCATGGACCTACACCTTCACCCAAGCCGGCGTCTACGCCTACATCTGCTCCATCCACCCGGACATGAAGGCGCAGATCACCGTCCTGGCCGCCCCGACGACCACCGCGATGACCATGCGCACCACCACCGTGGCCCGGCGGCCGGCCACCGGCGGCGCGCCCGTCGAGGTCGCCCGTCCAACCACGACGGTCGCGCCGCCGACCACTACTTCCGAGGCCCCTCCGGCAATGCAGGCCATGGCCCCGGTCGAACAGTCCACACTGGACCCGATGCTGCTGGTCGCCGGACTCGTGGCGGCGGTGGCGACGCTGTGCCTGCTGCTGATCGCGTCACGCCCGGCTGAGTAGCCGATGCGTCCCGTCGGCGAGCTCCCGACACAACTCCCGCACCCCTTCGATGCCGGTCGCGGCGTCCGGCGCGTCGAGCATCCGTCGCACGATGGCCGACCCCACGATCACCCCGTCGGCGAAGCCGGCCACCTCGGCCGCCTGCGCGCCGTTCGAGACGCCCAGGCCCACCAGCACCGGCAGCTCGGTCACCGCGCGGATCCTCGCCACCAGCTCGGATCCGCCCACGCCCGACCGCATTCCGGTCACCCCCAGGGTGGAGGCCGCATACACGAATCCGGTGCTGGCCTCGGCGATCTCGGCCACTCGCCGGTCGGTCGAACTCGGGGCGGCGATGAACACACTGTCGAGGCCCCGCTCCGCCGCCACCTGCCGCCACGGCTCGGAGTGCTGCACCGGCAGGTCCGGCAGCACACACCCGGCCCCGCCCGCGTCCCGGAGCCGGTCCGCGAACCGCTCGATCCCGTGCTGCTCAACGGGATTCCAGTACGTCATCACCAGCACCGGCACCCCGGTCCGGCTCGCCACCCGCTCGACGACGCGCAGCACGTCCTCGGTCCGCGTGCCGTTGCGCAGCGCCGCCGTGCTGGCCGCCTGGATGGCCGGCCCGTCCATCACCGGATCGGTGTAGGGCAGCCCGATCTCCAAGGCGTCGCAACCACTTTCCGCCATCGCGACCAACGCCCGCACACTGTCGTCGATGGTCGGACAGCCGGCGGTCAGATAGCCGACCAGGGCCTTCTCGTCACGAGAGAACATGGTCACTCCCCCACCAGCTCGAAGTAGCTCGCCGCCGTGTCCATGTCCTTGTCCCCGCGGCCGGACAGGTTGATCAGCACCACTTCTCCCAACTCGGCGCCCAGCTTGATGGCGCCGGCCAGGGCATGGCTGGACTCGATCGCCGGGATGATGCCTTCGGTGCGGGCCAACAGCCGCATGGCGTCCATGGCCTCGGCATCGGTGACCGGCACGTACTCGGCGCGGCCGCTGTCCCGCAGATGCGAGTGCTCAGGGCCGACGCCGGGATAGTCGAGTCCGGCGGAGATCGAATGGGTTTCGGCGGTCTGGCCGTCGGCGTCCTGGAGGAAGTACGAGCGGGAGCCGTGCAGCACGCCGACCCGGCCGCCGGCGAGGGCGGCGGCGTGACGACCGGTCGCGACACCGTCGCCGCCGGCCTCACAGCCGATCAACCGCGTCGGATCGTCCAGGAACGGGTGGAAGGCGCCGATGGCGTTGGAGCCGCCGCCGACGCAGGCCAGCACGGCGTCGGGCAGCCGGCCGGTGCGGCGCAGGATCTGCTCCCGCGCCTCGACGCCGACAACCCGTTGCAGGTCGCGGACAATCGTCGGGAACGGGTGCGGCCCGGCGGCCGTGCCGAACAGGTAGTGCGTGCTGTCCACATTGGCCACCCAGTCGCGGAACGCCTCGTTGGTGGCGTCCTTGAGGGTGCCCGCGCCGGTCGGCACGGCCACGACCTCAGCCCCGAGCATGCGCATGCGGGCCACGTTCAACGCCTGTCGTTCGGTGTCGAACGTTCCCATGTAGACGGTGCAGTCGATGCCGAGCAGGGCGCACGCGGTCGCGGTGGCCACGCCGTGCTGGCCGGCCCCGGTCTCCGCGATGATCCGCGGCTTTCCCATGCGCTGAGCCAACAACGCCTGCCCGAGCGCGTTGTTCAGCTTGTGCGAGCCGGTGTGGTTGAGGTCCTCGCGCTTGAGGAAGACCCGTGCGCCCACGGCCTCGGCGAAGCGCGGGACCTCGGTCAGCGGCGTCGGCCGGCCGGCGTAGTCGGCCAGCAGGCTGTCCAGGTCCGCGGCGAAGTCCTCGTCGGTGCGGGCCTTGTCGTAGGCGGCGGCGAGCTCGTCGATGGCGGCGACCAGGGCCTCGGGCACGTACTGGCCGCCGAAGCGGCCGAACACGCCCGTCCCGTCGCCGACGGCGGGATGGAAGAACATGGTGGAGTTGTCCTTACGGGAAAACGAAAGGTGGGCTGAGTGAACTCAGCCGTGCCATCGCATCCCGCGGACCTGGCCCGGCTCGCAGCCGATGTGGTACCGCACCCGGCGGCCCTTGATCCGACGCGCGGGCGAGCGCGAGCCCCGCGGGGCCCCGCCGAAGCGCGCGTCGTTCGTCATGAGCCGGAGACTAGTACCGCGACCGTCGCCGACACAACCGGTCACGGGTTGCCGGGGCGCGCGCACCCGGGGATGGTGGTGCCATGGAACGGGACGGTGTCGCGCTGACCAATCTCGACCAACCGCTGTTCGACGGGGCCGACGCCACCAAGGGCGACCTGGTCGACTACCTCGACGCCGTGCACACGCGCCTGGTGCCCGTGCTGGCCGACCGGCCGCTGTCAGTGATCCGGGCGCTGCGCGACCAGCCGTCGTTCATGCAGAAGAACCTGCCGAAGTACACGCCCGAGTGGGTGCGGCGGCAGCCGATCTGGGCCGAGGCCTCCAAGCGTGAGATCTCTTACGCCCTCTGCAACGACCGCCGGACCCTGCTCTGGTTCGCCAACCAGCGGGCCGTCGAGTACCACCCCACGCTGTTCCAGCTGGACCAGTGGGCCCACCCCACCCACATGGTCCTCGACCTCGACCCTCCCGCCGGCGACTCCTTCGGCCTCGTCGTCCAGGCCGCGCACCTCATCCGCCAGGCCCTCGCCGTCTGCGGGCTCACCGGCGCCGTGAAGACCAGCGGCTCCAAGGGCGTGCACATCTTCGTCCCCGTCGACCCCGCCTCCGGCGTCGAGGACGTCGCCGCCGCCACCCGCGCCATCGCCGCCCGCGCCGAACGCCTCGACCCCGCGCTGGCCACCACCGCCTTCATCGTCGAAGACCGCCACGGCAAGGTCTTCCTCGACTCCACCCGCGCCGGCGGCGCCACCGTCGCCGCCGCCTACAGCCCCCGCCTGCGACCTGGCGTTCCCGTCTCCTTCCCCCTCTCCTGGGAGTCCCTCGACCAGGTCTCCCCCTCCGACTTCACCATCCGCACCGCCCCCGGCCTCCTCGGCTCCTCCGACCCCTGGGCCTCCGCCATGCCCCCGCCCCACCCCCTCCCCGCCGACCTCGTCGCCGAGGGCCACACCATCCCCGTCGCCCGCGTCCAAGCCATGCACGAAGGCAAACGCCGCGCCCGCGCCCGCCGCACCTGATCCCGCCCCCCTGAAAACGCAGCTCCCAAATCCAGCCAACCAGATCAACCTGGCAATGACCGTTCACGCTGGTCAACCGCTCCTGCCAGCGTCGCCCACTAGGCTTGATTCGGGGGCTGCTCAGCTACCCCTCCCAACCACGCCCACACTTGCGAAAATGACCGGTCCTCTCGCCATAGCCCGGCTCCCAGGTTCGCCGACTAGGCTTGATTTGGGGGCTGCTCAGCCAGGCCTCGAACCACACCCGCCCTTGCCGAATCGGCCGTCCTCTCGCCAGAGCCGGCCTGCCAGGTTCGACACGTAGGCTTGATTCGGGGGCTGCTCAATCACCCGTCCACACCATGCCCGCACCGGCGGAAGCAGCCGTCCCGTCGCCACGGCCCGACTGCCAGGTTCGCCGAGTAGCGTTGATTCGGGGGCTGCTCAGGACGGCACGACCAGGGTCAGGTAGACCATGCCCAGCACGCCCCGCCAGCCCTTGAGGCGCCATTCGCGCTGCCGGTCGGCGCGGGCCCGGACCTCGTCGTCCGACGGGTGGGTGAGCAGCCGGCGTTCGCGGGCGATGGCGTGGCCGGACTCGAACTCGTCCCACTCGTCCTGGTTGGCCTGGGAGAGCCACAGCAGGCGGTAGCCGTGGGCCATGGCGAGGTCGACGAGGTCGGCGACGGTGCCGTACTGCTCGCGCGGCACGGGCATGGCGGCCAGCTGCTCGGGGGTGGGCTCGCGTTCCCAGAAGCCTTCGCCGAGCAGGAGCCGGCCACCGGGGCGGAGGAAGCGGCGGCCGGCTTCGAGGGCGTTGACGGTGTGGGTCACGGGATCGCCGCCCCAGAGCCCGGTGGAGCCGTTGACGATCAGCACATCGGCGGAGCCGGACCACGTGCTGGCGTCGCCGGCCTCCAGGGTCACGCGGTCGGAGAGCCCCCGCTCGGAGGCCAGTTTCCGGCCGTGGGCGATGGCATCGGCGTCCAGGTCGATGCCATGGCCGGTAGCGCCGGCGGCGACGGTGCGCAGCAGCAGCTCGGCCCAGCCGCACCCGAGGTCGACGACGTGCGCGCCGTCGAGCGGGGCCAGGGAGCGGACGAGCAGGTCGGCGCGGTAGGAGGACATCGGGCCGTGGAAGACCAGGTCCTCGTGCAATGGAGGCAACGTCACCCCATCAGGGTCCAGACGGGCGCAATCGGATTTCAGCCGGTCACGACGGCGACGATGGCGGTGCCGGCGGGGAATTCACCGGCGTGGACCCGGCTGAACACACCGTGCAGCATCTTCGCCACATACACCCAATCCAGCGTGACGTCGTGTCGTGCACGGAAATCGGCGACGAACGCGTCCAGCTCGGGGGTGCGTTTCGCGTAGCCGCCGAAATGGGAGTCGAAGGCGATGGACCAGTTGCCGGTCGCCGCGCCGAACGCCTCGACCTGCAACCGCCGGACGTCGCTGGCCAGGAATTCGCCGCCCTTCAATGCCGAGAAGCCGAGCGCACGCTGGCCGGACCGCAGGCCGGCGGCGAGGCCGGCCAGGGTGCCGCCGGTGCCGCAGGCGCAGCACAGCACGTCGAAATCGGGGGCGATCTCGGCCGGCAGCTCCATGCAACCGCGTAATGCCAACGTGTTCGTGCCGCCCTCGGGCAGCAGGTAGAAGTCGCCGAACTCGGCGGCTAGCGTGTCGAGCACATCGGCCTCGGCCTTGCGGCGATAGGTGGCACGGTCCATATAGGCCAGTCGCATGCCGTGGGAAACGGCCTGGGACAGCGAATCGTTGAGCGGCAGGTGCTCCTCGCCGCGAATGACGCCGACGGTGTCGAACCCGAATCGCGCGCCGGCCGCGGCGGTGGCCCGGATGTGGTTGGAGTACGCGCCGCCGAACGTGAGCAGCGTGTCGTGTCCCCGTTCACGCGCGGCGATGAGGTTGTACTTGAGCTTGCGCCACTTGTTGCCGGGGATCTCGGGGCTGATGAGGTCGTCCCGCTTGAGGTAGAGGCGAACGTCCCGAGCGCGCAGCCGGTCGTCGCGCAACTCGGTCAGCGGGGAGGTCACGGCCTGCACCCGTCGACTCTACGGCCCGTTCGGGTCGCCGACAGGCGAAATGTCAGACCCCGCTGCGACGATGCCCTCATGTCGGGACGAACCCGTCCCATCGAACACGAGGAGCACCACCATGTCCGCTGCCGCGCCGGGCGTGCCCGGCTGGATCGACCTGGGATCGCCCGACCTGGACGCGACCAGAGCCTTCTACACGGGACTGTTCGGCTGGACCGCGCACACCGGCGGCGAGGAGTTCGGCGGTTACACGATCTTCAACCTGGACGGCAAGGCGGTCGCCGGCGCGGGCCCGCTGTTCAGCCCGGACCAGCCGACCGCGTGGACCACGTACGTCATCACCGAGAGCGCGGACGAGACGGCGGCCAAGGTCGAGGCCAACGGCGGCAAGGTGTTGATGGCCCCGGGCGACGTCGGCGAGAACGGCCGCATGGCGGTGTTCATGGACCCGGGCGGCGCGGCCTTCTCGGTGTGGCAGCCGGGAACCATGCCGGGCGGCGAGGTGTTCAACACGCCGGGCGCGCTGTGCTGGAACGAGCTGCTGACCCGCGACACGGCCGGCGCGAAGTCCTTCTACGGGGCCGTGTTCGGCTGGGGTGACGAGGACAGCCCGTTCGAGGATGTCACGTACACGGTGTGGCTGCTGGGCAACGACCGCATCGCCGGCATGATGCCGATGGAGGGGCACCACCTTCCGCCCGAGATGCCGCCCTTCTGGGCGGTCTGCTTCGCCGTGGCGGACACCGACGCCACCGTGGCCCGGTGCGTGGAGCTGGGCGGCTCGGTCATCACGCCGGCCACGGACATCCCGCAGGGCCGGTACGCGGTGCTCACCGACCCGCACGGCGCGTCCTTCCAGGTGATCAAGATGTGAGGGTGTGTCAGGGGGCGTCACCCCGGCACGCACGGCGCTGACCGCCGTGACCGTCCTGATCGGACTGGTCGCGGCGGTCAGCAAGGAGAGGAGGAAGGCCACCAGCGCCAATCCCAACTCAATAAGCGTGACGTCGCGAAGCAACCGGCCACGGTGCGCGCGCAGGCGGCCCTGCCGGCCGCCGAGGAACGCGCCGGCCAGGAAGCCCAGCAGTAGCTAGGGAATCCTCCTAGCGTCGGACCGTTTCGACGCTGGGGGCGGAGCTTGTGCGCGGGCATCGGACCGTGGTGGGCCCGGGACTACACCTTTCGCTTAGCCCGGCGGGGACGGCGCGGCCAGCGCGTGCCGCACGGTCGGCTCGCCCTCGGCCAGCCGCCGGGCCCGATCCAGCACGTCGTGGTCGGCACCCGTGTAGCGGGAGTGGTGCTGGGCCAGGTGCTCCGACCAGGACGGCACCTGGAAGGTCTCCAGGAACAGCTCCGGGTCGGCGATGTCCCGGTGCAGGCCCCAGCTGGTCGCGCCGGTGCGCCGGCGGGAGCGCTCCACCACGGTCATCGCCTGCGTGAAGTCGTCCACCCTGTCGTCGGGCACCCGGTACTCGATCTGCACCAGCACCGGCCCGTCGGTCGGCCGGAGTTCTAAAACCAGCGACGGGTCGGCCCAGCCGCTGGCCACCGACCGGTCCAGGTTGCCGCCGTCGTAGAGCGGCCACCACCAGCCGGTCATCGCGCCGAGCACCAGGAGTCCGGCCGCCACGAACATGGTGATCGTCAGGCCCGCGTAGCCGGCGACCACACCCCAGATCGCCGCGCCGAAGGCCTGGCCGCCCATGAACACCACCAGGTAGAAGGCCAGGCCGCGGGCACGGACCCAGCCGGCCAGGGTCAGCTGCATCGCCGCGTTCAACGTCGACAGCACGCCGATCCACGCCGCCCCCGCCAGCACCAGCGGGAACGCCGCGACCAGGCCGTTCGGGCACAGCGGCAGCACCGCCGTGACCGCGGCGAACACCGCACCGGAGATCATCAGCATCGCCGTGCCGCTGACCCGTTGCGCCGCCGCCGGCAGTCCCAGCGCGCCGGCCACCGCGCCGATGCCGAGGGCGCCCAGCATCAGGCCGTAGCCGCTGGAGTCGAGGTGCAGGACCTGGGCCGAGATCGTCGGCAACAGCGCCCACAACGCCGACGCCGCCGGCACGAACAGCATGGAGCGAAACAGAATCCGCCGAATGCCCGGGGCGTGCCGCAGGTAGCGGACACCCGCCCGCACCGCCGCCACCGCGTGCTCGCGCTCCGTCTCGTTCGGGCGAGCCTGCGGCGGCCGCCGCCACAGCTGCAACGCCACCAGGATCACCACGAACGACGCCGCGTTCAACGCGAACGTCCAGCCCACGCCGGCCAGCGACACCAACAGGCCGCCCAGCGCCGGGCCGACCGCGCGGGCGATGTTCATGTTCACCGCGCCGAGCGCCGACGCCTGCTTCAGCTGCTCGCGGGGCACCAGCTCCGGCTGGATCGCCTGCCAGGCCGGGCCCACCAACGCACTGCCGCAGCCCAACAGGAACGTCAACGTCAGCAGCAGGCCCGGCGTCATACCACCGGTGAACGTCGCCACCGCCAGCAGCGCCGCCACCACCGTCATACCCAGCTGCGCCCACACCAGCAGCCGCTTGCGGTCCGCCAGGTCCGCCAGCACCCCCGCCGGCAGCGCGAACAGGAACACCGGCAGCGTGCCCGCCGTCTGCACCAGCGCCACCACCGTCGGGCCGTGGTCCAGCAGCAGCCACTGCGCGCCCACCGACTGCACCCATGTGCCCAGGTTCGACGCGAACTGCGCCAGCCACAGCGCTCGGAACGCCCGGGCGGCCAACGGCGCCCAGGCGGACCCCGTGCTGCCCGATGGCGTGGCACTGCCAGACGGGGTGCTGCTCGTCGGAGAGCTGTCAGGCAGGGTGCTGCCAGGCAGGGTGCTACCCGATGGAGTGTTGTCCGGCGGGGTGCTGTCCGGCGGAGGGCTGCTCGGTGCGGCCAAGGTCGGCTCATTTCGCCTGCGGTCGGGCCCACCAACCTACTTGGTCGCCACCCCTTTGCGGACGCATCCCGGGCCTCGCTCCCCGCTCGACCGCCACCCCTCCCCACCCCACCACCCGACCGGGTGAGCCCCACCCCACCGCCGCCCGCACGTGGCGCCGGAGGTCGAATGTGGTCCACGTGTGGCACATGCGGACCGCATGTGGCGTGGGGAGGCAAGTACGACGCGCATGTGACGTTCGGAGGGGGCTACGTGCGGGGTGGTCCGGGGTGAGGGGCGGCGGGGGTGCGGTAGCCGGGGCCGGGTTCGGGGGTGACGGCGGTGGTGGTGATCTCGCCGCCGCAGTGGCGGCAGGCCAGGAACGGGTCGGCGTGGTGGCCGCAGTCGTGGTGGCGCAGCACGATGGGCGGGCCGTCGGGGCCGGGCAGGTAGGTGTCGCCCCAGTTCATCAGGGCGACGACGGCCGGGAACAGGCCCTTGCCGGCGTCGGTGAGGCGGTACTCGTGCTTGTCCGGCTCGTAGGCGACCTTCTCCAGCAGCCCGGCCTCGACGAGCCGCTTGAGCCGGGTGGACAGGGTCGGCCGGGGGATGCCGAGGTTGCGGGCGAGCTGCCCGTACCGCCGCACGCCGAAGAACGCCTCGCGCAGGATGAGCAGGGTCCAGCGCTCGCCGACGAGTTCGAGGGCCCGGCCGACGGACTCGGCGGTGAACCGGTGCCGGAACTCCTGCTCGGCGGTCATCGGCGCCCCCTCGACGACAGCGGGCGCGCGGGCGGCAGTCCCCCGGCGGCGGTCATCGGCGGCCCAGTTCGGCCAGCAGCCGCCCACCGCAGGGGTCTTCGGCGGTGGGCGGGACGATGCCGACATGGTCGGCGCCGGCGGCATGGAACTCGGCGATGCGGGACAGGACGTCCGCCCGGGATCCGACGGCTCCGACGGCGGCGATGAGGGAAGCGGGGATGGCGTCGGCGAGGGTCTTGCGGGGCTCGCCGGCCCGGGCACGCTCCACGAGGGAAGAGTAGCCCAGCGCGCTGAACATCTCGCCGTAGCCGGGCGGACTGAGGTACACGGCGGTCTGGGCGGCGGCCTGGCGCAGGGTGGCGGGACCGGGGTCCAGGACCACGGGAATCCAGACGGCGAGTCGGGGCGGGGTGCGGCCGACGGCGGCGGCATGGGCGTCCACGGTGCGGCGAACGGAGGCGACGTGCTCGGGTGACACGAGGTTGAGCACGACCTCGTCGGCCACCTCGGCGGCGACGCGGGTCATGGCCGGACCGAAGGCGGCGACGGTGATGGGCAGACCGGACAGGGGCCGACGGAGGCGGAATCCCTTGCTGCGGATGTGTTCCCCGGCGAAGTCGGCGCGTCCACCGTCCAGAATGGACCGAAGGACGCCGACGGCCTCGCGCATGCGGCCGGCGGCGTGCCGCCACGGGCGGTCGTGCCAGCCGCTGACGATGAACGGACTGGAGCCGCCGAGCCCGATGCCGGCGACGGGCCGCGACAGGTCGACAACGGAGGAGACGCCGAGGGCGACGGACACGGGCGTGCGAACGGAGATCGGCAGCGGACCGATGCGAAGGCCGATGCGCTCGGTGCGCAGACCCACCGCGGTGGCAAGGGAAAAGGCGTCGTAGGTGGCCATCTCGCCCAGCCACATGCTGCCGAAGCCGTTCCGCTCGGCCTCGAGCGCGATGCCGACGACCTCGGTGTCCGGCCGGTCCAGCCAGTACGGCGCGACGACGCCGATCTCGCTCACAGCTGGGTCGTCTCGGTCGGCTGGCCGAGCAGCAGCCGGCCGGTCAGCTCGAACGTGGCCGGGTTGACCTGGAAGTGCGCGGTGGCGGTGTGCGCGTCCCGGAAACGGCGCTGCAAAGGGGAATCCTCGTAGATCGCGGAGCCGCCGCCCAGGTCGTAGACCACACCGACGACCTCGGCGGCGGTGCGCACGGCATGCGTGCAGGCCAGCCGCAGCGACGTTCGCAGCTCGACGGAGACGGGCTCATCGGACTCGGCGGCGGCCCAGGCGTCGTCGATGGCCTGGTAGTAAAGGCCTCGCGCGGCACGCAGCGACGCCTCGGCGGCGGCGAAGGCGCTCTGGGTGGCGGCCCGTTCGGCGGTGCTGCGGCTGGAGCCGGACGGCTTGCGCACGGTGGCCAGCTCGACGAACTCGGTCATCGCGCCGCGGGCGTTGCCGAGCGCGGCGGCGGCGATGGAGGCGGCGAAGAAGCCGAACAGCGGGAACCGTTGCAGCGTGCGGGATCCGGCCGGCGGCCCGTCGACAACGGAGAACACGCGGCGATCGGGCACGAAGACGTCGTGGGCGACGCAGTCGGTGCTGCCGGTGCCGCGCAGCCCGGACGTCTTCCACGTGTCGAGGACGTCCAGCTCGGACACGGGGAACGCGGCGGTGCGCACACGACCGTCCTGGAGGAAGCCAAGGAAGATCCAGTCGGAGTGCCGGACGCCGCTGCAGAACGACCACCGGCCGCTGACCCGCACGCCGCCGGCGACCGTCTCGCCCTTGGCCCGCGGCGCCCACACGCCGGCGGCCACCGAGCCGGGGTCGCCGAACACCTCGCGCCCGCCCTCGGCCGGCAGGTACGCGCCGAGCAGGCTGCTGGTGGCGGCGATGGACACGCACCAGCCGGCCGACGCGTCGCCCTCGGCGATGGTCTCGGCCGTCTTCAGGATCTCGTGGGCGGTCGGCTCGGCCCCGCCGAGGTCGGCGGTCAGCCCGATGCGCAGCAGGTTCCGGGCCCGCAGCTCGGCGACGAGGGCGGGGGCCAGCTGCCGGCCGCGCTCGGTCTCCTCGGCCAGGTCCCGCGCGAGGGCGGCGACCTTCCGGGCAGTCGACAGCATGCGCCCTCCCGGCGGTTCAGTTCCCTTACCGGTTCAATATTCTTACCGCCGGCCGGTCGTGTCAACCGGCGGACGCCCCCGAACAGCGGCCCGCGCCGGCCGGCGAAATGGCGGTACCGTGCGTGACGGGAGACCACGGCGGGCGAGGGAGTGGCCGATGACCGCACATGTCGACGTCCTGATCGTCGGCGCCGGCCTGTCCGGGGTGAACGCGGCCTATCGGCTGCACACCCGGGCGCCGCGCCGGACGTACACGATCCTCGAGGCGCGCGACACGATCGGCGGCACCTGGGACCTGTTCCGCTATCCGGGCATTCGCTCCGATTCGGACATGTTCACCCTCGGCTACCCCTTTCGGCCCTGGCCCAACCCGCAGGCCATCGCCGACGGCCCGTCGATCCTGCGGTACGTGCGCGACACCGCGGCGGTCAACGGCATCGACCGGAAGATCCGGTTCGGGCACAAGGTCACCGCCGCCTCATGGTCCACAAAGGACGCTCGCTGGATCGTGACGGCCGTGCACGACGGCCAGCCCGTCACCCTCACCTGCAACTTCCTTTATCTGTGCAGCGGCTACTACAGCTACGACCGGGGGCACGTCGTCGAGTTCCCGGGCCAGGACAGCTTCCGCGGCACGGTCGTGCACCCCCAGTTCTGGCCGCAGGACCTGGACTACACCGGCAAGAACGTGGTCGTGATCGGCAGCGGCGCGACCGCCGTGACGCTGGTGCCGGCGATGACCGACAAGGCCGCGCACGTCACCATGGTGCAGCGCTCGCCCAGCTACCTGGTGGCCCGGCCGGAGCGGGACGAGCTGGCCAACAAGATCCGCGAGGTGCTGCCCGAGCACCTGGCCCACCGCGTCGCCCGGGCCAAGAACGTGGTGCTGGGCGCGTACTTCTACCAACTGGTGCGCCGTTTCCCCAAGCGGGCGGCCACAAAGCTGCGCGAGGCGGCCGCAACCGCGCTGGGCGACGCCGTGCCGGTCGACCCGCATTTCGCGCCCAGCTACAACGTCTGGGACCAGCGGCTGTGCCTGGTGCCGGACGGCGACCTGTTCAAGGCGTTGCGGCACAAGCAGGCCAGCATCGTCACCGACCACATCGACACTTTCACCCCGGACGGCCTGCGCCTGCGGTCCGGCCGCGAGCTGCCGGCCGACATCATCGTCACCGCCACCGGCCTGAAGATGGTGGCCATGGGTGGGCTGGCGATCACCGTGGACGGCCGCCGGATCGAGCCGGGCGATGCCACCGTCTACAAGGGAATGATGTTCGGCGGCGTGCCCAATCTGGCCTGGTGTATCGGCTACACCAACAACTCCTGGACGTTGCGCGCCGACCTGACCTCCCGCTACGTCTGCCGGCTGCTCAACCACATGGACCGCGGCCGCTACACCGTCTGCACGCCGACCCTGACCGCCGGCGACGCCGGCGGCGGCCGGCCGATCCTGGACCTGACCTCCGGCTACATCAAGCGGGCCGAGAACGTGTTGCCCAAACAGGGATCCCGCCGCCCGTGGCGGACCCGGCAGAACTACATCCTCGACTACCTCGACCTGAGCCTGACCCCGGTGGCCGACCGCGCCATGCGCTTCGGCCGGGCCTGACCCGGCCGCGCCGCGGAGCCGGATGCCCGAGGCACCCCTCTAACCTCGGGAATCCGACTCCGCGACTCGTGGCGGCGGCCAGCCGGGGCCGCCCGGTCACCGGACGGACCGGCGCCCACGCGGATGACCACATCGAAAGATCTGCCGTGACAAGCCCATCCCCCCAGACGGCTGCCGCACCATTCCCCCAGGTCGATCCGCGAACTCGCCGACCGGTTTCCGACTGACCGGGCGAAACCGGTCATGGCGCGACTATGGCATAGACGGAAGCGAAGCTCAAGCCTCGGTCTGCCATTTTTCTCAGCCTATGGAGCGCGGCGGACCGACAGCGGGTGAGCTGGCCGAATCCCGTGACCAGGCGGATTTCCCGGCCTCGCCCAGGTCCGGATCGGCCGCCGAGTGGCATGGACCCAGCCGTAGATCCCGACCGTCCGCGTCCTTCGCATGAGTTGATCCGCCGTGACACGGACTGTTACCGTCGACCCCATGGGGGCTCGATCACGGTGCCGGCGTGACACCGCGCGGCTCGTGGGCCACATCCGGTGCGCGCCGGATGGGCGATGTGGGAGGCCGTCATGACCACGCGGGGCAAGCAGCCGCAGAGCCTGGCCGACAAGCTGGACCACCTGTTCGACACGGTGCGCAGGCGCACCGGCCAGGAGTTCAGCTACGAGGAGGTCGCGGCCACCATCTCCTCGCGAGGGGTCGTCATCTCCCAGAGCTACATCTGGCAGCTCCGCAAGGGAAAACGGGACAACCCGACGTTCAAGCACCTCCAGGCCCTTGCCGACTTCTTCGGTGTGCCGCCGGCCTACTTCTTCGACAACGAGGTGGCCGACCGCGTCAACCAGCAGCTGGCGGCGTTGCGGGCCGAGCAGCGGCGGCTGACCGAGCTGGCCGACGCCAGCAGGGGACGGGCGATCGCGATGCGGGCCGGCGAGCTCACCCCGGACCGCCGCCAACTGGTGGAGAACCTGCTCGACGTGGTGTGGCGCGAGCAGCAGGCCGAGCAGAAACGCACGGAGGGCTGACGTGCGCCCGCCGTTGCCCCCTGTCGCGCGGGAGTGTTGATGCGCAAGCACGATCTACGCCGTCGTTGCCGGAAACTGTTGCGGCAGCTGGATGTCCGCCCGCCGCTGGACGTGGCCGAGCTGTGCCGGCAGTTCGGCGCGGAGCGCGGCCGGGAGATTCGCCTGCTGGCCCATCCCATTCCCGTGCCCGGGCCGTTCGGCGTGTGGATCGCCACCAACACGGTGGACTACATCCTGTACCAGAGCGAGACCACCAAGAGCCACCAGGACCACATCATCCTGCACGAGCTCGGGCACATGCTGGCCGATCACGCCAGTGACGAGCAGGACGACGACCTGCTGCGGGACCTCTACCCGGACCTCTCGCCGGAGGCGGTGCGCCGGGCGCTGCGCCGGACCTCCTACGACGACACCCACGAGCGCGAGGCCGAACTGGTCGCCTCGATCATCCTGGAGTGGGCCGCGGTGATCAACTACAGCGTGCCGCCCAGCTCGCGGACCGGCGCCGACCGGCACATGCGGCACGCGCTGGGCGACCGACAGGGGTGGCTGTGACCGAGCTTGCGAGGGCACCATTCAGCGCAGCGGCGCTTTTGGTCGCAGACTCGCCGAGCGCCAGCGAGGTGGGACTGTGACTGTTTTGGTCTGGGTCGGCGCGGCGATCATCACGTTCGCCTTGCTGTGGAACGTCTATCAGCTGATCGGCCATCCGCGGGATCTGCCGCTGCGGGCGGTGGTCGCGACCGTCGCGTGCTTCGTGATGGAGTTCGTGCTGGGTTCGCAGCCCGTGGTGGCGCTGATGAGCCGTTCGCTGCCGCCCGGCTATCTGGTGCTGGTGGAGAATCTGTTCACGACCGGGGGCTGCTACAGCCTGATGTGCTTCTTCCTGTTGTCGGCGGCGACCGGCGGGACGCGGCGGATCAGGCGGGAAGGCGTTGCCCTGGCGGCGGTTCTGGTCGCGATGACGCTGCTGGTGGTCATCCCGAACGTGAACGGCGACGGGTTCGGGATGGGCAACCCGCGGGACAGCTGGAGCGCGGGGTTCTTCCTGCTGGCCGGGCTGTATCTGGTGTACGCGCTGGCCGTCTCGTCCCGGTGGGCGGTGCGCTACGCCCGGATCGCGCACACCCGGTTGCGGCACGGGCTGATCGTGATGGCGGTCGGCCTCGGCCTGACCGCGGCGGGCAGCGCGGGCCGCGCGGTGACCACCGTGCTCAACTGGGCCGGCGGCAAGGCCCCGGCGCCGCTCTCCTTGGTGCTGGTGCTGATGGTCGCGGTGGGAATCATCATCTTCCTCGTCGGCGTCTGCTATCCGGGAACCGCGACGCGACTGGTCGCCGCCCGCCTGTGGCTGCGGCACATGGCCGACTACCACCGCCTCGGTCCATTGTGGACCAAGCTGCACCTGGCCTATCCCGAATACGCCCTCGAACGGATTCCGCGCCGCCGCTGGGATCTCGTCGATCCCCGCGCGGTGCACGGCCGCTACTACCGCCGCGTGATCGAGTGCCGGGACGGCCTGGTGCGCATCAGCCCGTATCTGGCGCAGTCGCGGGAGGCCGATCCCACCCTCGATCTCGCCGCCCCGAGCGTCCTGGCCGCCCAGCTTCAGCTGGCCCTGGACGCGCACGCGGCGGGGCGGCCGGTCGGCACCTCGGCGCTGGCCGTGGCCCGGCCGGAGACCGAGGACCTCAACGACGACGTCCGCCAGCTGGTGGCGCTGTCGACCGCGGTTGGCAAACTCGGACCAGACCAACTCAGCACAGAAGGGGCTTCCCAGTGACGCGACCTCGACCGACGGCTTCGACCGAGGACAAGAGCCAGCGCGAGGTGAACGCCGGGATGGTCGCCCGATTCCGGGAGATGGACCCGCAGCCGTACGTCGACGGCAGCCACGTGCTGCGGGTCGTCACCATCCCCGGCCGCGTCAGCGGCGAACCCCGGCCGGTGCCCATCGCCATCACGAAGCTCGGCGACCGGCGCTACCTGTGTTCGCCGAGCCGGAGCCGCGACTGGGCCGCCAACCTGGCCGCCGCCGGCCGCTGCACCGTCGAGGGCGACGACCCGGCCGACTACACCGCCACTCAGGTCGACGGCGACGAGGCCGTCACCGCGCTGCACACCTATCTGGGCAACGTCGTTCGTCTGCGCGGCGCCGGCGGGCCCAACATGTGGCCCTTCCCCAAGGACGCCCCGGCCGAGGAGATCCGCGACCACCTCGACCAGGTGGCCGTCTTCCGTCTCGTCTAGCAGGGAGTTCCCGTGTCGTACGACCTCACGCTGGTGGCGGTGCACGCCCATCCGGACGACGAGTCGACCAGCACCGGCGGCATCCTGGCCCGCTACGCGCGGGAAGGAGTCCGCACCGTCGTCGTGACCTGCACGAACGGCGAGCTGGGCGACGCGTTGAACGGCGCGAAGCCGGGCGCCGAGGGCCATGATCCGCAGGAGGTCGCCGCGACGCGGATCGGCGAGCTCCGCAACGCCGTCAAGCACCTGGAGGTCACCGACCTCGAACTGCTCGGCTACCACGATTCGGGCATGGTGAACTGGGAGGACAAGCACCGCCCTGACGTGTTCTGCAACGTGCCGGCCGAGACGGCCGCCGCGCGGGTGGCCGCCCTCATCGAGCGCTACCGGCCGCAGGTGGTCGTCACCTACGACCCGGAAAGTCCTTACCAGCACCCGGATCACGTGCACGCGGCGCGCATCGCGACGATGGCCACCGAGTCCACCGGGATTCCGGCGAAGCTGTACTACAAGGCCAACGGCGCCGCGCAGTGGAACCGCATCTTCGACGAACTCGCGCAGCTCGGCATGCCCAGGCCCCCGTTCGGCCAGGAGACGTTGCAGCGCTGGGCCGACATCGACGCGCGCACCACGACAACCGTCGACGTCAGCGAGTTCGTCGAGCAGAAGCGGCTCGCGTTGCACTCCCACGTCAGCCAGCTGGCCAGCGCGATGACCAGCAAGCTGCCGGCCGAGGTCTACGCGCGGGTCTTCACCACGGAGACCTACATCCGCGCCCACGACACCACCGGCGCGCCCATCCCCGAGGACGACCTGTTCGCCGGGCTGCGCTGAATCACCGCCCCGGGGAGGGCTGGTCGCGTAGCCGGTCCACGTGCCGCCGCTGGATGTCGGTGACGGTGCGCAGGAAGTCGATCACCAGCGCCAGCTGCGCGGCATCGTACTTCGCGGCCACCTCGCGGCCACCCTCCTCGATCAGCGGCATGCGCAGATCCAGGCAGCGCCGCGCGCCGTCCTCGGTGATGCGCACGGTCACCTTCCGCCGGTCCGAGGGGTGCGGCGCGCGGGCCAGCAGGGCCAGTCTCTCCAGCCGGTCGAGCATCACCGTGACGCTCCCGGTGGTCAGGTTGAGCCGCTCGGCGAGCTCGCGCGGGGTGAGCTCGCCCGAGCCGAGCAGCAGTTCCAGGCACCGCTGGTCGGTGCCGTTGACGCCGAGCAGCCGCGCCGTCTCGCGGTCGTAGTCCTCGACCGCGGCCTGATAGTCCTGCGTGGCCTGGCCCAACTCGGCGAGCACCGGATCCGACATGTGATCACCCTACCCACTCGCTTGACAATCAAGCCATCTCGCATGCATGCTAAGTATCTCGATAACCAAGATACATGGCAGTCAAGAGAAGTGGTCCACATGCATGTGATGATCATCGGCGGCGGCACCGGCGGCATGGCCCTGGCCCACGGCCTCAAGCGGTCCGGGGTCTCGGTCGCGGTGTACGAGCGCTACGGCTCCCGCAGCGACGGCCTCTACGGCTACCGGGTCGGCATCGACCCCACCGGCAACCGTGCGCTCAAGGAGTGCCTGCCGCCGGAGCTGTTCGAGACCTTCGTCGCCACCTGCGCCCGGACGCCGCGGCACTTCAACATCCTGACCCAGCGCCTGCACACCACCGCCAGCTTCGAGATGCGCAACGACACCGACGACGTGGACAGCGAGCGCTCGGTGTCCCGCTCGACCCTGCGCCAGGTGCTGTTCACCGACATGGACGACGTCGTTCAGTTCGGCAAGGTCTTCACCCGCTACGAGCAGAACCCCGACGGCACCGTCACCGCCTTCTTCGCCGACGGCACCTCGGCCACCGGCGACGTGCTGGTCGCCGCGGACGGCACCCGCTCGGCGGTGCGCCGCCAGTTCCTGCCGCACGCCGAGATCGCCGACACCGGCGTGACCGCGATCGCCACCAAGACCGCCCTCACCGCGCAGACCCGGGCCCTGCTCGACGACCACGTCCGCAACGGCCTGTCGCTGATCTTCGGCACCAAGGGCATGATCGGCATGCTGCACGTGATGGAGTTCCGCTCCGACGCGTACAACGCCCGCGACTTCATCAACCTGTCCGTCTGGAGCTCGCACGAGCATTTCCCGGCAGGCACGGACAAGCAGCGCGGCGCCGAGCTGATCGACACCGCGCTGCGGGCCACCGCCAACTGGCATCCCAAGCTGCGCAAGCTGATCGAACTGTCCGATCCGGACGCCGCGTTCGCGCTGCGCATCGCCACGTCCACCCCGGTCGACCCGTGGCCGACCACCGCCATCACCCTGCTCGGCGACGCCATCCACACCATGACGCCCGGCCAGGGCGTGGGCGCGAACACCGCGCTGCGCGACGCCGCCCTGCTCCGCCACCAGCTGGCCGCCGCCGCCCGTGGCGAGAAGCCGCTGCTCAAGGCCATCGGCGACTACGAGGCCGAGATGCTGCCGTACGGCGCCGCCCGGGTCGCCGAGTCGTTGGACAACAACGGAACCAGCGGCAAGGACCCGCTCTACAAGCCGGTGACCGGCCGGCTGACCCTGTTCGCGGCGCGGTCGTTCTTCAGCGTCACCAGCAAGGTTCCCGCGCTGCGCAAGAAGTTCCTCGACGGCCTGTACGCCTACCGCGGCACCGACGAGGTCCTCGAGGCCGCCTCGGAGACGCTGTGAACGAGGGAAGGGCTTTGACCGGACGGGGTCACCAGCGGTCGACGTGCAGGACCTCGTCCAGAGGCTGGCGCGGGGCCGGCTTGAAGTCGGCGCCGGTGTAGTAGGCGGTGGGGATCAGGGCGGCCTGGTGCACGCCGGCGGGCAGGCCCAGGATGTCGGCGACCTCGGACTCGTAGGCCAGGTGCAGGGTGGTCCACGCGGTGCCGAGGCCGCGGGTGCGGGCGGCGAGCATGAAGCTCCAGGCGGCGGGCAGCAGGGAGGCCCACACGCCGGCCTGGTTGCCCTCGGGGAGGTCGGCGCCGGTCTGGATGCACGGGATCAGCAACACGGGAACCTGCCCCATGGTGTCGGCCAGGGCGGCCACGGAGGAGTGCACGCGCTGCTGCACGGCCGAGCGCTCGGGGTCGTCGGCGAAGAGCTTGCCGGCGGCGCGTTCGGACTCCAGGTAGGCGTTGCAGGCCCGCCGGTAGACGTCGCCGATGGCGGCGCGCTGCTCGGCGTCGGTGACGACGACCCACTGCCATTCCTGGCGGTTGGAGCCGCTGGGGGCCTGTAGCGCGATGGTGAGGCATTCCTTCACCACGGCCAGGTCCACGGGCCGGGACAGGTCCAGCCGCTTGCGCACGGCCCTGGTCGTGGTGAGGACGGTCTCCGCCGACATTTCGCTCATGTCCCCATGACTACCAGCGGCGTCCAGGCACTGCTGCTTCACGTGATCTGAAGGCCGCCTTCACAGCAGCTTGTCGAGGGTGATGGGCAGGTCGCGCACGCGTTTGCCGGTGGCGTTGTGCACGGCGTTGGCGATCGCCCCGGCCACGCCGACGATGCCGAGCTCGCCGATGCCACGGGCCCCGAGCGGGCTGAAGACGGTGTCGGGATGGTCGAGGAACCGCACGTCGACGGGCGGAATGTCGGCGTTGACCGGCACCAGGTAGGCGGCCATGTTGGCCCCGGCGTAACGCCCGGTGCCGGGCTCGACCCGGCTCTCCTCCAGCAGCGCGTCGCCGATGCCCATCACCACCGCGCCGAGGATCTGGCTGCGGGCGGTCTTCTCGTTGACGATGGTCCCGCCGTCGACCACGGTCAGCCAGCGGGAAACCCGGGGCTCCCCGGTCCAGCGGTTGACCCGGACCTCGCAGAAGTGGGCCCCGAAGGACAGGTAGCCGTAGCCCTTGGTGGCGCCGCTGGGCAGCGTGGCGGCGCCCTCGACGGCCGGACTGTCCATAGTGGTCAGCAGGCTGCCGAACGTCATCGAGACGCCGTCGGCGCTGACCTTGCCGGCGTCGTACACCGGCGTCTTGCCGTAGAAGGGCGACTGCGGATTCTCCGTGGCTTGCGCGAGCAAGGCCGCCTTCGCGGCGTCGGCGGCGGCCAGCACGGCGGGGCCGTTGCTGGCGGTGGACAGGGAGCCGCCGGCCGGAGTTGCCGGCGGCAGCGAGGAATCGCCCAGCTCGGGGACGATCGAGGCGACGGGGATGCCCAGGGCCTGCGCGCCGAGGATGGCGAACACGGTGAACTGGCCGGTGCCGAGGTCGGCGCCGGTGCCGGAGATGACGGCGGCGCCGTCGGCCTGCAACCGGACCTTCATCGTCGACTTCGACCGGGACGCCGGGTAGGTGGCGGTGGCCAGGCCCAGGCCGACGAGCCAGTCGCCGTCACGGACCGAGCCCGGCACCGGATTGCGCTTGTCCCAGCCGAAAGCGTTTGCGCCCACCTCATAGCACTCGTCAAGATGCTTGCTGGACCAGGGATAGCCGTTGCTGGGCACCTTGGTCGCGTAGTTCTTCTGCCGCAGCGCCAACGGATCCATGCCGAGCTTGAACGCCAGCTCGTCCATGGCGCTCTCCAGCGCGAACGCCCCGTGCGACTCCCCCGGCGCGCGCATCGGCGTCATGGCCGACACGTCCAGCGGCACGATCGCCCTTGACACGTGCAGGTTCTGTGAGGCGTAGGCGGTCAGCGAGTGGTTGGCCAGGTTCTCGGAGGACGGCCCGGACTGGGACTTGCCGGAGATGCCGTCGTGCTTGACCGCCACCAGCGTGCCGTCGTGGGCCGCGCCCAGCGTGACGGTCTGGTGCGAAGGCGGCCTATGCCCCGACACGGCGAACGTCTGCTCGCGGGTCAGCGCCACCTTGACCGGCCGGCCCAGCGCCCGCGCGGCCGCGGCGGCCAGCGGGACATGGGCCCAGTTGCCGATCTTGCCGCCGAAAGCGCCGCCCACATAGGGATTCACGACGTGCACTTTGGACTGGTCGATCCCGAGCGCCCGCGCCACATGGCTGAGCACGTTCATCACGCCCTGGGTGGCCGTGTACAGGGTGAGCCGGTCGTCGGTCCACACCGCGACGGCCGCGTGCGGTTCCATCGGATTGTGGTGCTGGTGCGGCGTCGTGTAGACCGCGCTCACGGTCACATCGCTGGCCGCGATCGCGGCGTCGATGGACGTCACGCCCGGCGCCAGGACGTCGACCGGCGCGCCCAGCGGGGTCGCGGTCGCGACGCCGGCGGCGAAGTCCACGGTGGCCGGCTGGGCCGAATACACCGGCGAGACCAGCGAAGCGGCGTCGCGGGCGTGCTCGAAGGTGTCGGCGACGGTCATGCCGATCACCTGGCCGTGGTAGCGAACGTTGTTGTCCTGCAACACCGGCGCGGTCTCGTCGGTGGAGCCGTCGCCGTAGCCGAAGAGCTTCAGCGGATTGAACGGCGTGTACACCGCGAGCACACCCGGCGCGGCCAGCGCGGCGGCAGTGTCCATTGTGGTCACGACGCCGAGCGCGATGGTGCTGGTCAGCAGGTATCCATAGGCGGTGGCGGTGTTGTCGGCCGCGTACACCGCGCCGCCGGTGACCTTGAGATGAGACTCCACACGCGAGAGTGAGACGGTCATCGCGCACCCGCCAGCGCCCGCGCGATGGTGCGTTGCACCAGTGACACCTTGAACCCGTTGTCAGACAATGGCTTTGCCCCCACCACCGCCAACTTCGCCGCCTCCAGGTAGCTGTCCTCGGTCGCCGGCCGGCCCCGCAGGGCCTTCTCCACCGCCTCCAGCCGCCACGGCCGGGTGCCCACGCCGCCGACGGCGATCCGCGCGTCCCGCACCACTCCCCGGTGCACGTCCACCGCCACCGCGGCCGAGGCCAGCGCGAACTCGTAGGACGTCCGGTCCCGGACCTTGACGTAGGTCTGCGGCCAGTCGCAGGCCGGCACGATCACCTCGGTGATCAGCTCGCCCGGCCGCAACTGGTTCTCCACCGACGGCGTGTCCCCGGGCAGCCGGTAGAAGTCGGCGAGCCGCACGACCCGCTCGCCGTGCCGGTCCCGCAACCGGATCAAGGCGTCCAGCGCCGTCAGCGCCACCGCCAGGTCGCTGGGGTGGGTGGCCACGCAGGACGAGCTCGTGCCGAGGATGGCGTGCGTCCGGTTGTCCCCGTTGACCGCCGGACAGCCGCTGCCCGGTTTACGCTTGTTGCACGGCATCGACGTGTCGCGGAAGTAGTCGCACCGGGTGCGCTGCAACAGGTTGCCGCCGATGCTGGCCATGTTGCGCAACTGCGGCGAAGCACTCAGCCGCAGCGCGGTGGCCACCATGGACCAGCGCGAGGCCACCTCGTGGTGCACGGCGACGTCGGCCATCCGCTCCAGCGCGCCGATCCGCAGGCCCGCCGGCGTGCGCCGGATCCCGCGCAGCGGCAGGGAGTTGATGTCGACGACGTGGGCCGGCGTCATCACCTCCAGCTTCATCAGGTCGACCAGCGTGGTGCCGCCGGCCAGGTAGGAGACGCCGTCGCCGCCGACGGAAAGCGCTTGCCGCAGGCTGGTGGCCGCGGCGAAGTCGTAGGTCTTCATCTAGTGCTCACCCCGGCACTGCTTGATGGCGTCCACGATGTTGGAGTAGGCCCCGCACCGGCAGATGTTGCCGGACATGGCCTCCCTGATGTCCTCGTCAGTGCCGACCGTGTCGTCCGCGACCACCTCGACGGCCGACATGATCTGTCCGGACGTGCAGAAACCGCACTGGAATCCGTCACAGTCCACGAAGGCCTGTTGCACGGGATGCAACGTCGCGCCGTCGGCGATGCCCTCGATCGTGGTGATCTGCTTGCCCGCACAGGCGATCGCCAGCGTCAGGCACGACACCACCCGCCGGCCGTCCACATGGACCGTGCAGGCCCCGCACTGACCGCGGTCGCAGCCCTTCTTGGTGCCGGTCAGGCCGATGCGCTCACGCAACGCGTCCAGCAGCGTGACCGTCGGATCGGCGTCGATCTCGTACGCCTTGCCGTTGACACTCAACCGGATCCGGCCCGGAGTCACCCCCTCGGCCCAGGCCCGACCGGGGGCCAGCGCCACCGTGCCGGCCACCGACGCGGCCGCCGCGCCGCCCAGAAATCCGCGCCGGGACACACTTCCAGCCATGCGACCTCCCAGGAAGGTGGTCGACGCGGCGGAGTCGACGTCACTGTCGGTGAGGCTAGCAGCACGCGCGATTGACAGTCACCGACGTGCGTAGTGAGATGACTGCACCGCCGCGTCCCCGTGATCGAGGAGGACGACATGAGGGTCGCTGCGACGTTGGTCGCCAGTCTGACCTTGAGCACGACCGTGCTGGCCGGCTCCGCCGCCGCCGACACCGTGCCCGCGACCTGTCCGGTCGTCGCGCCGATGTACACCGCCGCCGGCTACTGGCTGGCCAACGGCACCGACCTGGCCTCGGCCAGCTGGAAGAACGCCGTCTTCCACGTCGGGAACCTGGCCATGGTGCTGACCAGCGGCCAGTCCAACCACAAGACCCTGCCGTGGGCCCAGGCCCTGAACTACCAGCTGGACACCGACCCGGCCAACGAGTTCAACCCGGCGAACGAGGCCGCCGGGGAGGCCTACTTCGACCTCTACACCTACTTCCACCCCGACCCGCCGATCCTGGCCGCGCTGCGGCAGCGGGTCGCCGACGAGGTGGCCAGCGTCCAGCAGGGCAACACCAGGTACTGGAACACGGTCGACGCGCTCAACCAGGCGTGGCCGCAGTTCGTGCGGCTGGGCGTGCTGGACAACAAGCCCGAGGACATCCAGGCCGCGCAGCGGCTGTTCCACTACACCGAGAAGCGGGCCGGCGGCTTCGGGCTGTTCAACGAGCTGACCGGCCTCTGGTACCACGACGCGAGCAAGGTCGGCTCGCTGGAGTTCTGGTCGCGCGGCAACGGCGAGGCCATGGCCGCGCTGGCCACCGTGTTGCAGTGGCTGCCCAAGGACGACCCCAACCGTCCGGAGTACGTGCGGGTGTTCCAGAAGATGGCCACCACCCTTCGGCTGGTCCAGCGACACGACGGCTTCTGGAACGCCGATCTGGTCAACCCCTTCGACCACCCGGGCCCGGAGAGCAGCGGCACCGCGTTCTTCGCCTACGCCATGGGCTGGGGCGTCAACAACGGCATCCTGGACGCCAAGAAGTTCACGCCGACCGTGACCAAGGCGTGGAACGCCCTGACCACCAAGGCATTGCAGCCCAGCGGCCTGTTCGGCTACGTGCAGGGCGACGCCACCGGCCCGCGCGACGCGCAGCCGGTCGAGGCCACCGACACCGCGGCCTACGGCGTAGGGGCCTATCTGATGGCCGGACAGCAGGTGGCGAAGCTGACTCCTGGCTGCTGATCTTGGCGCTAGTCTGCGCGGTATGACCGCGTTCGCCGTTTCCTCCGTGCCCGGCGGGGTTCTCCCGCCGGGCACGCTCGGCTGATGGGCACGCGCCGGGCACTGATCGTGGCCACCGGCGGCTACGAGCACCCCGGCCTGCGCCGGCTGGCCGCCCCCGGGCACGACGCCGACGCGCTGCGGGCCGTGCTGGCCGATCCGGAGCTCGGCGGGTTCGACGTGCAGGTGGCCCGGGACCTGCCGTCGCACCAGATCCAGCGCCGGGTCGCCGACTTCCTGGCCGGGGCCGGCCGGGACGACGTGCTGTTGCTGCACTTCTCGTGCCACGGGCTGAAGAACGCCGCCGGCGAGCTGTTCCTGGCCGGCGCCGACACCGTGCCCAACCGCCTGTCGGCGACGGCCGTGGCCGCTCGCTTCGTGAACGACGAGCTGGCGGAGTGCCGGGCCGCGCATGTGGCGCTGCTGCTGGACTGCTGCTTCGGCGGGGCGTTCGCCAAGGGCACCGTGTCCCGCGCGGTGGACGAGGTCGACGTGGAGCAGTCGTTTCCGTTGCGGCCGGGGCGCAGCCGGGTCGTGATCACGGCGTCCAGCGCCACCGAATACGCCTTCGAGGGCGAGGAGCTGGCCGAATCGGGCCGGTTGCGGCCGTCGGTGTTCACCGGGGCCGTGGTGCAGGGCCTGCGCACGGGCGACGCCGACCTCAACGGCGACGGCTCGGTCGACCTCGACGAGCTCTACAAGTACGTCTACGCAAGGGTTGTGGCCGCGACCGCGCACCAGACGCCGCACCTGTCCGGCGGTGGGCACGGGGCGTCGCTGCTGGTCGCGCACACGCCGATGGCCCGCCGGATCTTGCCGGTCGACGTGACCGAATCCCTTGCCGCGCGGGCGAAGGATCTCAACGCCTCGACCAGGCTGGGGGCGGTCGGCGAACTGCGGGCGCTGCTGGTCGGCGATGACGTGTCGGCGGCGGCCGGGGCGCTGGCGGTGTTGCGGCCCTTGACCAGCGACGACAGCGAGAAGGTGCGGACGGCCGCGGTGGAGGCGCTGGCGGTGGCGCAACTGCGGGCCTCGCCGTCGGTTGTCGAGCTCGGCGAGCAGACCGAGCAGCTGGTGGCGCTGTCCGGTGCGCCGCTGGCGCGGATCTTCCACGTGACCACCGAAACCCAGTGGCTGCGGGTGTCACGCGAGGGCGCGGCAGTGCTGGTGCGGGCCGATCCGGCGGCCTACCCCGAGGGCTACGGCGAGCTGCGTGGGGAGTTCACCGTGACCACGCGACTCGGGCCGGTGGTGGTGCCGGTGGTGTGTCGGCCGGCCGGTCGGTTGTGGGCGCGGGCGTCGATTCCGGTGCCGGACCTGGCGTGGTTCCGGGACTGGCGGGTGCTGGCCGGCATCGCCGTGGCGCAGCTGGTGATCGAGCTGCTCACCGGCGGCGAGTTCCTCGGCGCTTCGACGCTGCTCGGCGTCGTGTACGACGCGCTGCGGTTCGTGCCGCTGTTCGTCGGCATCCGGTTGCTGGACCGCGACGGCCCTCGCCAGGTCGTCGGGCACGCCCTGGTGTTCGCCAACGCGGTGTTCGCGCTGGCCGTCGGGCTGACCAACGTGCACACCGACGGCACCCTGCTGGCCTGGCTCGGGCTGGCGCTGGCCGTGGCGCTGCTGGTGGTGCTGGGGATTCGGCTGTGGCCGTTCGAGCAGGTGCCGCGCCGGCTGACGCTGGTGCCGCCGACGCAGCGGCCGCTGGCCTGGGTGACGATCGGCGCGACCGTAGCCGAGCTGATCCTGCTGGTCGCGGCCGTGCCGTACGACGACGGCGACGTCACGGGCACGTTCACCATCGGCGGCTGGATCGGGCTGGTCGCCGGCCTGGTCGCGGTCGTGCCGTGGGCCGGGCTGTGCGTGCTGGCCGTGCTGACGCGGACGTTGACCGCGCCGCAGCGGCTGTTCGTGACCGCCGCGGTGGTCGCCTATGCCGGGCCCGAGGTGTTCTTCATGCTCGGGTCGCTGCTGCTCGGCACCCACTTCACCTACGTCGGCGACTCGGTGTGGGGCGCCCACGGCATCGCCCCGTGGTTCGCGCTGCTGCACGCCGTGGTCACCGCCGCGCTGGCCGGCTCCACCATCGCGAGGGTTTACAGGCAGGTGTGACGCAGGTTACGGTCAGACTCTGGAAGCGCTTCCAGAGTCCCCGGGCCGCCACCCTCGTCCCCTGCGAAAGGCACCCTCATGTCCGGAGCACGCCTGCGAAGCCTCGCGGTGGCCGCCCTGGTCGCGGCCTCCGTGCTGCTGCCCACGGCGACCGCCCACGCCGCCACCACCACCTGCGCGACCCAGGGCACGATCAGCGCGGCCGGCGGCGAATACACCATCCAGGCCAACGAGTGGAACTCCACCGCCCTCCAGTGCATCACCTACACCAGCGGCACCGCGTGGTCGGTGAGCACCGCCAACTTCACCCTCTCCGGCGGCGCGCCCGCCACGTATCCGTCCATCTACAAGGGCTGCCACTGGGGCGCGTGCACCGCCGGCAGCGGACTTCCGATCCAGGTCAGCAAGCTGGCCGGCGCCACGTCCTCGTGGAGCACGGTTCAGCCCGCGACCGGCGCCTACGACGTGGCCTACGACCTGTGGACCAACTCGGCGCCCACCACCGGCGGGCAGCCCAACGGCAGCGAGATCATGATCTGGCTCAACAGCCGGGGCGGCGTCTCCCCGTTCGGCTCCAAGGTCGCCACGCTGAGCATCGCCGGCCTCAACTGGGACGTGTGGACCGGCCGGCAGACCTCGTGGAACATCGTCTCCTACGTGCTGCGGGGCGGCTCGACCTCGGTCACCAATCTCAATGTGCTCGCCCTGATCAACGACTCGGTGGCACGCGGCACCACCAACGCCAACCACTACCTGCTCGACGCCGAGGCCGGCTTCGAGATCTGGAAGGGCGGCCAGGGTCTGGCCACCACCGGCTTCTCGTTCAGCGCGCGATCCCGGTAGGGCCGGACTTCGGCCGCTGAAGTTACGGTGACCGGATGCGAGCTGTCGTGTACGAGTCGTTCGGTGGCCGGCCCGAGGTCCGGGACGTGCCCGATCCACTGCCCAAGCGGGGCGGGGTGGTGGTCCGGGTCCGGGCCACCGGGTTGTGCCGCAGCGACTGGCACGGCTGGCAGGGGCACGACTCCGACATCACCGAACTGCCCCATGTTCCGGGGCACGAGCTGGCCGGGGAGGTGCACGCGGTCGGCGCCGACGTCACCCGCTGGCGCGTCGGCGACCGCGTCACCGTGCCGTTCATCAGCGCCTGCGGGCGGTGCGCCTCGTGTGCGGCCGGGGACCAGCAGGTCTGCTCGCGGCAGACCCAGCCCGGCTTCACCCACTGGGGGTCGTTCGCCGAGTACGTCGCCCTCGACAACGCCGACGTCAATCTGGTCGCGCTGCCGTCGGAGATGACCTACGCCACCGCCGCCGCGCTGGGCTGCCGCTTCGCCACCGCGTTCCGATCCGTTGTGGCGCAAGGCCGGGTGCGCGCCGGCGAGTGGGTCGCCGTGCACGGCTGCGGCGGCGTCGGCCTGTCCGCCGTCATGATCGCCGCCGCCTGCGGGGCCCAGGTCGTCGCCGTCGACGTCAACCCCCGGGCCCTCGACCTGGCCAAGCAGTTCGGCGCCACCCGCTGTCTGGAAGCGGTTCCAGACGTCGTCTCCCGCATCGTCGACGCCACCGGCGGCGGCGCCCACCTGTCCCTGGACGCCCTCGGCCACCCCGCCACCGCCGCCAACTCGGTCCTCTCCCTGCGCCGTCGCGGCCGGCACGTCCAGGTCGGCCTGCTGCCCGGCGGCCCCACCCCGCTGCCCATGGACCGCGTCATCGGCTGGGAGCTGGAACTCCTCGGCAGCCACGGCATGGCCGCCCACGCCTACGGCCCCATGCTCGACCTCGTCGCCTCCGGCGCCCTGCGCCCGGACCTGCTGGTCGCCCGCACCATCGGCCTGGCCGAAGCCGCCACCGCCCTCGCCGAGCTGGAGCACTCCACCGCCGCCGGCATGACCATGATCGAGCCCTGACCCGGCCGATCCCCCGGCCCATCCCCCCAAGATCAAGGGACCGATCCTCTCGCCCAACGTCAGGAAGGACCCCTTCACAACACTCGACGTCATGAAGGGGCCCTTCCTGACGTTCAACGTGAGGAAAGGTCCCTTCGCCGGGGGGGAGAGAGAGACGGCAGGGAAGGGGCCGTTCAACTGTGGCCAGCGGCGGTGTCGGGGCGTCCTGGCGTGAGCGGGGCGGTCAGAGCTTGTATTCGCTGGCGCCGCCGAGGGCGTGCAGCTTGTTGAGCTCCTCGGCGATCTTCTTCCATTCCCCGGCCTGGCGGGCGGCGTAGGCGTCGTCGCCGCCGGGCTTGGCGCCCAGGGCCAGGATCGGGTCGCTGACGCCGTGCTCCAGGCGGTAGACCAGCACGTTGTGGGCGGCCTTGATCCAGGGCTCGGGGTTGGGCTTGGGCACGGAGCCGACGGCGCTGGCCAGCCACACCGGCAGGGCGTCGCCGGCGGCCATGGCCTCGTTGAGGCGCTGCTTGGCCACCACGCTGATCCGGGCCCGGGCCGCGGTGATCTGGTCCTTGTCGGGCCCGCCGCCGAGGCTGACCGCCTCCAGCTTCTGCACGTCGGCCTCGACCGAGCGCTGGGCCGCCTCCACGCTCGCCCATTTGGGCTTCACCTGAGTGGGCGTCATGTTGATGAAGCCGGTGCCGCCGAACCGCCGGCTCTGCGACTTGGACAGCTGGGTCTTCACCTCGCCGACCCGCTTGCGCAGCGCGTTGGCCTGCTCCAGGGTGAGCTGCCGGCGCTCGGCCTCATGGGCCTGGGCCAGCGTCTTGACCGCGTCGGCCAGGTCCTCGGTCACCTCGTCCAGCCCCGGCCGGGCCCGGCCGCCCCGCTTGACCATGGCCGCGAGCTGTTCCCTGAGCTCACCGATCTGCGCCTGCAACTGCTCGATCGCCCGGCCCGGATCGCTTTCACCCACGGCTCCTCCTCACCTCGATGCGATCTTGCCGGACATCGCCGCGTCGTGGGGCGCGACTTGGCCGCCCGTTCGGGGGAAGCTGGCCGATGCGATGCTGGTGCCCGTGAGCAGGGACGCGACCGGGCTGCGCCGGGGATGGACAACCGGCGCGTGCGCGACGGCCGCCACCAAGGCCGCCTTCACGGCGCTGCTCACCGGCTCGTTCCCCGATCCGGTGGAGATCACCCTGCCCAAGGGCCAGCGGCCGGCGTTCGCCCTCGCGGTGGAGTCCCTCGGCGACGGCTGGGCCACCGCCGGCATCGTCAAGGACGCCGGCGACGACCCCGACGTCACCCACGGGGCCCTGATCCGCGCCACCGTGCGGCCCGGCGCGGCCGGCTCCGGCGTGGTGTTCCGGGCCGGGCCCGGCGTCGGCACCGTCACCAAGCCCGGGCTGCCGCTGGCCGTGGGCGAACCGGCCATCAATCCCGTGCCACGCCAACTGATGCGGGGCGTGGTCGCCGAGGTCGCCGCCGCCCACGGCGACGCCGGCGACGTGGAGGTGGAGATCTCCGTCGACAACGGCGAGGAGATCGCCCGGCACACCTGGAACCCGCGGCTGGGCATCCTCGGCGGGCTGTCCATCCTCGGCACCACCGGCGTTGTCGTGCCGTACTCCTGCTCGGCGTGGATCGACAGCATCCGGCGCGGCATCGACGTCGCCCGCGCCGCCGGGCGCCGGCACGTCGCCGGCTGCACCGGCAGCACCTCCGAACGGGTCGTCACCGAGATGTACGCGCTGCCCGAGGACGCCCTGCTCGACATGGGCGACTTCGTCGGCGCCATGCTCAAGCACCTGCGCCGCCACCCCGTGCCCCGCCTCACCATCGCCGGCGGCATCGGCAAGCTCGCCAAGTTCGCCGACGGGCACCTCGACCTGCACTCCGGCCGCTCCCAGGTCAACCACGCCCTGCTGGCCGACCTCGCCGCCGCCGCCGGCGGCTCCCCCGAGCTCGTCGAGGCCGTTCGCACCGCCAACACCGCCCTCGGCGCTCTCCAGCTGTGCCAACAGGACGGCCTCCCCCTGGCCGACCTCATCGCCGACCGCTGCCGAGCCACCGCCGACGACATCCTCCGCGGCGCGGACATCGCCGTCGACATCGTCGTCATCGACCGCGCCGGCACGATCGTCGGCCGCAGCCAGGGCCCGTCCTGAGGTCGTGGTCCGGGGCCCGCTGACCGGTCGGCGGAGAGCTGGCATGATCCGTCCCATGCCTGATTTTCGTGAGAAACCCGTGCTGTCCGGCGAATCCGTGGTGCTGCGCCCGGTCATCGCCGACGACGCGGCCGACATGCTGGAGGTGCTGGTCGCCGATGGGGACGTGCTGCGGCTGACCGGGTCGCACGGCACCCTGTCGCCGGACGACCTGGAGCCGATGCGCGAGTGGTACGGCAGCCGCGCCGAGCACCACGACCGCCTCGACCTGGCCGTGGTCGACCGTGCCACCGGCCGCTACGTGGGCGAGGTCGTGCTCAACGAGCTGGACCCCAACAACAACTCCTGCTCGTTCCGCATCGCGCTGGGGGCGCAGGGGCAGGACCGCGGCTTCGGCACCGAGGCCACCCGCCTCGTGCTGCGCTATGCCTTCGAACGCGTCGGGCTGCACCGGATCAGCCTCGAGGTCTACGCCTTCAATCCCCGCGCCCGGCGCGTGTACGAGAAGGTCGGCTTCCGCCACGAGGGCGTGCTCCGCGACGCCCTGCTCTGGGAGGGCGAGCGCTTCGACGCCCACGTCATGTCCATCCTCGCGCCGGAATGGGCCGAGCACCGCGGCAACCCCGAGGCGGCCTCGCAGGAGACGTTGGAAGAGACTGCCTGACCGGCTCGGCCGTCAGGTCGCCGGCGGGAGGCCCAACTGGTCACGGAGGACGGGGACAGCCGTGGCCAGGGACGGTCCGTACCAGGTGAGCACGCGGCCGCTGACCAGGCGGACCTGCTTGGCCGGAAAGCACTCGGGGCCGTCATCCGGGGTGAAGACGTAGGGCTCGTCCGGCAGCACGATCAAATCGGCGCCGGCGGCCAGCAGCTGGTCGAGGTCCTGCTTGGGGTACCGGTCGGCATGGTCGGCGTACACGTTGGCCACGCCGACGCGGGCGAGCAGGTCGGTGGTGAAGGTGCGGCTGCCGACGACCATCCAGGGGTCCCGCCAGATGCAGACCAGGGCAGATGCCTCCGGCGCGGGGGAAGAACCATCGAGTTGGCGGTGGGCCTCGGTCAGCCACGGGGGAATCGGGCGGCGGAGCGCGACGGTGATCAGGCGGTCCAGGGAGGTCAGGGCCGTGTCGACGTCCTCGATGACGGTCACCCAGACGGGCACGCCGGCCTGAGTGAGGCGGCGGACGTCCAGCTCGCGGTTCTCCTCCTTGTTGACGACAACGAGGTCGGGCCGCAGGCCGGCGATGCGGCGGGTGTCGGGGTTCTTGGTGCCCCGCACGCGTTCCACGTCGAGGTCGGCGGGATGGGTGCACCAGTCGGTGGCGGCGACGAGCAGTTCCCGATCGGTGGCGGCAATGGCCTCGGTGAGCGAAGGCACCAGCGACACGACGCGGCGCACCTCGTCCGGCAGCGTCACCTCCCGGCCGAGATCATCGCGTTCCGTGCGAGCCATCGGGCCAGGCTATCGTGCGGCGGTGGGCAGGTCGGGGCTGGTCAGGACGGTGCTGGTGCTGGGGGGCACGGGCGAGGCGCGGCGGTTGGCTGAGGTGCTGGCGGGGCGGCCGGGGTTGCGCGTGGTGACGTCGCTGGCGGGGCGGGTGAGCAGCCCTCACCACCCGCCGGGCGAGGTCCGGATCGGGGGCTTCGACGGGGTGGAGGGGCTGGCCGAGTGGTTGCGGGCCGAGGGCGTGGACGCGGTGGTGGATGCCACGCATCCGTTCGCGGCCAGGATCACGGAGTCGGCGGTCGCGGCGACCGAGAGGCTGGGGCTGCGGTTGCTGGTGTTGCGGCGGCCGGGGTGGCGGGAGGTCGAGGGCGACGACTGGCGGTGGGTGGACTCGGTGGCCGAGGCGGCGGCGATGGTGCCGTCGGTGGGCACGAGGGCGTTGATCACGGTCGGCCGGCAGGAGCTGGAGCCGTTCGCGCAGCTCGACGGGGTGTGGCTGCTGGCCCGGTCGATCGAGCAACCAACCGTGCCGGTCAGGGCAGTCCTCGGTCGGGGACCCTTCAGCGTCGAGGCGGAGCTGAGGTTGCTCCGGGAGCACGCCATCGACGTGCTGGTGACCAAGGACAGCGGCGGCGACGACGCGAAACTGGTCGCGGCGCGCCGGCTCGGCGTGCCGGTGATCGTGGTGCGCCGACCCCCGCCACCAGCGGTTACCGTGGTGTCCACAGTGGATCAAGCCGCCAACTGGGTGATCTAGGGGCACGCGACGGTGGAAACAGTCGGCGCGGCGGCTACTCATGCCCTACGCTTCGGGCTCGCGCGGCGAACGCAGTAAGCAGGGCGACTCCGAATTCCCTCAGCAACTGACTACGACCGTCTCAGCGTCCTCACAGGCGAGTCCGCGAACCTGGTCGTGTGCGGTGGGGTGCCTCCTTGCCGCCGAGTTCGGGGAGGAGATCGCCGTGCAGCACGATCTCGACATCCGCTGGGACACCGCCAGCGAGCGCAACCTGCGCGCGGTCAATGCCGACGCCGTGGCCACCCGGCGCGATCCGGCGACCGGCAAGCTGGTGTTCGCGGTCGCCGACGGCATCGGCGACACGTCCCGCTCGGCCGAGGCCGCGCGCAAGGCCGTCGCCGCCGCCGTCGCCACGCCCGTCGAGCAGGGCGCCATCCAGGCGATGCTCGCCGCCCAGCAGGCCCTGCTGTTCGACGAGCACGACTGCGTGCTGGTCGTGGCCATGCCGTTCACCGACCGGGTCAGCAGCGGCTACCGCATCGCCTGGGTCGGCGACTGCCGCGCCTACCTGTGGGACGACCAGACGCTGCACCAGCTGACCTCGGACCAGACCGTCGCCGCGTACCTGCGGTCGCAGCTGCGGCCCACGACGCCGCGCATGGAGCACATCGTCACCAACACCGTGCGCACCACCTCCACCGACCAGATCGGCTGGACCCAGGTCCGCACCAACGGTTCCGGGCTGCTGCTGGCCACCGACGGCGTGCACAAGGTGGTGCCGGCCATCGCCATGCACCGGGAGCTCACCACCGCCGCCCGGCCGGCGCAGGCCCTCATCGACGCGGCCACCGCGCTGGGCGGCCGGGACAACGCCAGCGCCGTGGTGATCGACTGGTCCGCGGCTCGCCGGGAGCCGCCGCCGGTCCCCCGGCAGGGCGCCGCGCCGCTGGTGCACCAGTAGCCGATTCCCACCTCCCTTTCGAAGTCGTTGTGCCGCTGGGGATTGCTGTGCTTGCCGGGCCGGGATCCCTGACCCGGCAAGCACATCTCCCTGAAGGCGCTTACTGGACGGTCACCGCACCCACCAGAACCTGGCCCTTGGTCGGGTCGAGCTGGGAGGCAGGCACGGTGTCGACCGCCTTGGGCGCCGTCGCCGGATCGATGACGCAGATGGGATCCGTGCCGCCCGGCGCGCAGACGCCGAACTGGTAGCCCTGGGGCGTGGCGGCGAAGGAACGGGCCTGGTCGGCGTTGAAGCCGTCCTGCCCGGTCAGCACCACGGAGAACGTCCAGCCGGGGCCCGGGGTGCCGAACGCCGCCTTGGGTAAGGCCACGGTGATGGTCTTGGTGTCGGCCGAGGCCACGGCGGCGCTGGGCGTGCCGACCTGGTGGCCGGCGGCGTCGAGCCAGGACGGCGCGGCGAAGCCCTGGAGCTCGATCCGTTGCGACCACGGGGAAACCTGGTAGTTGCGGGATGGGAACGGCGCGGCGGTCGAGGTCGGCTGCCCCGGGGCGCCGACGTAGATGTCGAGCAGTTGCGCGCCCATGGTGCTGCCGAAGGTCGGCACGAGGTTGCGCAGGGTGGTGCGGAGATAGACGGTGTCGTCGAGGGTGACGACCTGGAACCGGGTCAGGTCGAAGGAGCCGGGCGCGAAGTCGGCGGCGGTCGGGTACTGGTAGGTGCCGGGGCCGTTGTCGTCGCCGGCCGGGTCGGTGGCGTCCAGCACGCTGGTGCCGCCGACGAGATCGCCGGTGACGGTGGTGTGGGCGTAGCCGGTCCGGTTGCCGGCGGCGGAAACCCCGACGGTGATGGAGTTGGAGCCGAAGCCGACCGGCACGGTGACGGCGTAGGCCCCGTCGGGAACGGCGGTGGTGCTGACGGTGCCGGCCTTGCCGGCGGTGTCGGTGGCCAGCGCCTGGACGCTGACCGACGCGCCCGGCAGGGTCTTGCCGGTGACCGACGCGGTGCCGCCGCTGGCCGTGGCGGCGACCGTCACGTCAAGTTTGCCGGGCGCGGCCTGGGAAACGTAGCGGTCGGTGGTGACCGACGGCCGGTCGAGCACGTGGCCGGCCCGCAGGTCGGCGGCCAGCCGGAGGCGCTGGGCCTGGGCCCAGGTCAGCGGCGAGGCCGAGCCGGCGGCGTGGCCGTTGGCGAAGCCGATGGACGCGGTGGTCGGGTCCGTGCCGTACGGGGAGGCCGGCAGGTCCGGGCTCTCCCAGGCCTGCTCGGGCACCAGCCCGACGCCGGAGGCCGAGCCGAACATGCTGTCCAGCAACGACTTCGCGGCCCTGCTGTCGCCCAGGGTGAGGGCCGACTCGGCGCGTTCGCCGGACAGCACGGGCCACAGGTGCCCGGTGCCGGTGTCGGTGGTCGGCCACGGCTGCCCCTGGCCGGTGCAGGTGCTCTGGCTGGGCTGGTAGCAGTCGCCGTAGCCGTCGGCGCTGCCAGCCGAAGCCGTTGTGCCGTAACGGTAGTAGCCGACGCCGGTGGCGGTCCGCACGGCGATCTGCTTGTCCAGCACGGCCAGCGAGGCGACGAAGTCCTTGTCCTGCGGGGAAAGCTCGCCCAGCCGGACCAGTTCCTGGAAGCCGCCGTCGACCACGGCCCGCTGGTCGGCGGTCGGGCCGCCGTTGCCGAGGTTGTAGCTGACGGCCGAGTTCGGGTCGCCGTTCTTGGTCAGCCGCACGAAGTACGAGGGCCCGTAGGGCCCGGTGGTGGTGACGGTCCAGGACTTCACGTTGCGCTGGAAGTCGTCGGCGGCGGCGCGGTAGATCGCGGCGTCGGCGTGGTCGCCGCGCTGGTCGGCGATGGCCCCGGCGGCGACCAGGCCGGCGATCTCGGCGGCGATGGTGGACGGCGAGTAGCCGGACTGCTCCTCCCACCGTTCGACGCCGAACGACGGGCCGTGCGCGAGCAGGTAGTCGGCCGCCGGCTTGATGTGTTGGGTCCAAAGGGAACTGTCGGCCAGCCCGGTCAGCTGGGCCATCAGGATCGGGTACGCGGTCTCGTCGAGCTGGTCCCCGCCGGTGTCGGGCGCGACCTTGCCGTTGACCAGCGAGTTGCGGGGCAGTTCGCCGGTGGGCAGCTGCTGCTTGGTCAGCAGGAAGGTGGCGATGGCCCGGGCGGTGGACTTGTCGCCGGCGGCCAGGAAACCGGTGAACGCCTCGTAGGCGTCGCGGGCGAACACCTCGCGGTAGGAGCCGAAGTAGGCGGGCTTGTCGGCTTTGACCGCCTGGCCCCACGGGCTGGCCAGGGAGGCGACGACCGCGCCGGGGAAGGTCTTGTCCTCGCTGGCTTTCAGCACGTTCGCGTCGAGCGGGAGGGTGCCGCGCACGAGGCTGTGGTCGTAGTCCCGCCAGCCTTCGGTGTAGTCGTCGCGCAGCCGCCCGAACGAGGCGCGGGCGGAGCTGCGCGCGGTGGCGACGGCCTGGTTCTGGTCGCGGCCGAAGCCCAGCGCGAGCGTGAAGTCCCGGGCGGTCACGTCCTCGGTGGCGGTCACGTGGCCGTTGGGCGCGGAGGTGTAGCGGGTGATGCCGTGGGTGGCGTCGAGCTGGGTCAGGCCGTCGCTCGCGGTGCCGGCGTAGCCGACGGTCGAGGATTTCGCCGATGTGCCGACGAGCGCCATGAAGGTGGGCACGGCGTAGTCACGGTTGACGGCCTGGCTGACCGTGTCGGTGTCGGACAGCACCGGCACGCCGTCGACCACCGCGGCGTTGTCCCCGCTGTTGCCGTTCACGTGCCCGTCCAGGCGGGCGTACACGCGCAGGTCGGGCGGGCCGTCCACGCTGGTGTGCATGACCACCGAATCGCGGGCGGGATCGGTGATGTAGGTGGTGGTCAGCCGATATCGGTGCTTGGCGCTGGTCGACGTGACGGTGCAGACCATGCCGGTGTCGTCCGCGCGGACGGTGTAGGTGGTGTCCCGGGTCTGGAGATCGGTGAACGTGCGGCCGTCGGTCACGATGTACTGGAGGGTGCCGACGTCGGTGTTGTCGATCGTCGGCTCATAGACGTCGGAGAGCACGCCGTTGGCGACCGTGTACCAGACCTTCGACTTCGTGGTGCGGGCCGTGCCCAGGCAGTCCTTGCGGGCCAGGTCGAAATACGCCGTCGCCCCCGGCGCGCCCGGCGGGGCCGGATCGGCGTTGGCCGCCGGAACCAGTGAGGTTGCCAGCAGGGACGCCAGGATCACCGGCGTCAGCACTCGCAGCATGTCTAGTCCTCGCCTTCGAGTCGGACATCGAACCGACCTTAGCGAGGGTCACGCTTCAATTGGCACTGAAGTTATCGTGCCTTGAGAAGAGGAGCGAGGGCCCGGGTCGCTGCGGTGATGGCGGCCGTCGCGTCGGCCGGGTTTCCGCTGCTCGGGGCGCTGCTGAGGACGACTACCACATATCGTTGGCCGCTGCCGACGAGTCCCGTGGTGTGCAGAACTCGATCAGGACGGCAGCAGCCCCAGCCCTGCTTCACCCACCATTCGGCCGCGCCGGCCGAGGGGATGCCGAAGGACTGGTCGAAGCCGTCGGCCGCGGTGGCCGGCGCGTGGTAGAGCGCCTTGATGATCGTCTGCTGGCCGCTGGACTCGAGGTACTGGTAGATCCGCACCACGTCGTCGGCGGTGGTCGTGGTGTCGCCCCAGCGGCCGGGATCCTGCGGCGGACTGGTGTGCCGCAGCTGGAGCTGCGCGGCCAGGCTGGTCACGATCTTCGGGCCGCCGCCGGCCGACCACAGCGTGTTGGCCACGGCGTCGTCGCTGCGGGCCAGCATCTCCGTGACCTTGGCCGCCGTGGTCCGGCGATGGCTCAGGGCGTCCACCGCGATCAGCAGCTTCACCACGGACTCCGCCGGGAACGGCCGATCCTGGCCCGAGGTGAGCAACGCCGTGCCGGCGACCCGGTCGTACACCTCGATGCCCAGCGTCGCCTGCGGCGCGGCCTGCTGGGCCGCGGTCGCCACGTCCCCGATCAGTCCTCGGATCAACACGAACACGCAGACCAGCGCCGCCACGACCGCCATCCACAGCGGCAGCGCCCCACGACTCCCCAGCCTCATACTCAAGAAGGTGTCCGATCAGGGCCCGGGGTTGCCTTCGCCGGCCGAATCGAGATCTGAACCGCCGGCGGGGTCGCCGCGTATCGACTCCTGACGCCCCTGCTAAGGAGACACCGGCCAGTGAAGAACCCCTACAAGCACGTGCTCGGCGCGCTCGGCGTGACGTTGGCGGTCGTCAGCCTCACTCCGGCCTCGGCGCTGGCAGACCCGCCGACGACCGCCGCCGACGCGCTGGCGCAGCTGCACGACGCCAGCCAGAAGCAGGAGTCGCTGGGCGAGCAGTACAACGCGGCCCAGCTGACCTACCAGGCACGGCAGGCCGACGCCCAGAAGGCCGCGGCCGATCTGGCCACCGACCAGCAGGCGGTCAAGCAGGCGCAGGACGAGGAGGGCCGGTACCGCGGGGACGTGGACCGCTGGGTCTCGGCCACCACCGAGGGGGCGGACCTGAGCAGCATGTCGGCGCTGCTGACCGGGCAGTCGCCGAGCGACTTCCTGGACCGCGCCTGGCTGCTCCAGGAGGTCAGCAAGTTCAACGGCGACGCCATGGACGGGCTGACCCGAGCGCTGGACAAGGCCAACGCCGCCAGCAAGCAGGCGCAGCAGGCCCAGCAGAAGGCCACCGACGCGGCGGCGCAGGCCAAGCAGGTCGCCGACGGCTTACAGGCGCAGAAGACCGCCGCGGTGCAGGCCCAGGCGGCCGCGCAGGCGGCGTACGACAAGCTGACCGGGACCCAGAAGTCCCAGCTCAAGTCGGACAAGGGCCTGCCGTTCGACACCAGCAACGTGCCGGCCGGCGCGGCCGGCGTCGCCGTGAAGGCCGCCCTCGGCCAGGTCGGCACGCCCTACGTCTACGGCGGCAACACCCCGGGCCAGGGCCTGGACTGCTCCTCGCTGGTGCAGTACGCGTACCGGCAGGCCGGGGTGAGCCTGCCCCGCGTCACCACCGAGCAGGTGCTGGTCGGCCGCACCGTGGCCAAGGCCGACCTCATCCCCGGCGACCTGCTGTTCTTCGGCACCGCCGGCAACGTGCACCACGTGGCCATGTACATCGGCAACGGCAACATCGTGCACGCCCCCGACGTGGGCCAGGTCGTCAAGGTGGTGCCGATCAGCGGCGGCGGCAGCGACTACTACACGTCCCGGCGCATCGTCGGCTGATCCCCCCGAGCCCGGCCGGTGTGCGCGTACCGCGCGGCGCGCGCACCGGCCGTTGTCGTATGTTTACGGCGCTCACACGAGGGCGGGAGGGCCGTGCCGGCTTCGGCGAAGGACAGCTATCACCACGGCGACCTGCGGGCGGCGCTGCTGACCGCCGCGATGGAGATGCTCGAACAGGGTGAGCCGTTCTCGCTGCGGGCCCTCGCGCGCCGCTCAGGGGTCTCCCCCACCGCGCCGTATCGGCACTTCGAGGACCGCGACGCCCTGGAGTCCGCCCTCGCCACCGAGGGTTTCCGCGATCTGCGGACGGACCTGACCGTCCGAGGCGCGCTGCCCTCCTCGGCCGCCGAGCTCGCCGAGCTGGGCGTCGTGTACGTCGATTTCGCCCTGCGGCGGCCCGCGTTGTTCCGGCTCATGTTCGGCAACGAGTGCGACGACTCCGACGACCAGCGGGTGCGGGCCGCCGACGACCTGCGCGAGCTGCTCGCCCAGGCCATGGCCGCCGTCTTTCCCGGCGACGACACCGCCGCGCTGGCCGACGCCGGCTGGGCCGTCGCCCATGGCCTGGCCTTCCTGCACCTGGACGGCAAGCTCAGCGCCAACAGCCCGGCCGAGGTCGCCGCGCGCGTGCGGGCCGCATACGCGGCGATCTTCTCGGCCGGCCGGTAACCAATGTTGACGGTGCTCACATCCCCGGCTAGGCTGGATGTAAGCGCCGTAAACATACGGGGCCGCCCGAAGGGAACTCCGCCATGACCTCCGTCCTGATGGTCCTGTCCGCCGCCGACCACTGGACTCTCACCGACGGCACGAAACACCCCACCGGCTTCTGGGCCGAGGAGTTCGTCGTCCCCCACGACGTGTTCGCCGAGGCCGGCTGGGACATCACGGTGGCCACACCCGGCGGGCAGGCGCCGACTGTGGATCAGCTCAGCCTCGGCATCTCCGGCGGCTTTCCGACCAAGACCCGCCGGATCAAGGCCAGGCTCGACGAGCTCACCCCGTCGCTGGCCACGCCGGCCGACCTGCACCACGCCGACTTCGACGCCTTCGACCTGGTGTTCTACCCCGGCGGTCACGGCCCCATGGAGGACCTCGCCCAGGACCGGATCTCCGGCAAGCTGCTGTCCGAGCGGCTCGCCTCCGGCCGGCCGCTCGCCCTGCTCTGCCACGCGCCGGCGGCCATCCTGGCCGCGACCGCGCCCGACGGCTCCTCTCCGTTCGCCGGCTACAAGATGACCGGGCTGTCCAACCGGGAGGAACTGCTCAACCGGTTCGCGAAGAAGGCTCCCTGGTTGCTGGAGGACCGGCTGAAGGAGGTCGGCGTGGACTACAGCAAGGCGCTGCTGCCGCTGCGGCCCTTCACCGTCGTCGACCGCGGCCTGCACACCGGCCAGAACCCGCAGTCCTCCGAGAAACTGGCCCGACAGGTGGTCGCGGCCCTGGGGTGAGGCGGTCGCCCAGTAGCCTCGACACGTGGCGATCCTGCTGTTCAACGACGCCCCGATCCGCACGGCGGAGCCCGGGGACGAGGACCTCGTGCTCGACGTGCTGGCCGACGCGGCGGCGTGGCTGCGGGAGCGGGGCATCGAGCAGTGGCCGGAGCGCTTCCCGGCGGAGTCGGTGGCCGAGCAGATCACCCGGGGCCAGGCGCTGCTGGTCGGCGACCCGGCGGTGGCGACGGTGGTGGTCACCGACAGCGACCCGGAGCTGTGGGGCGAGAACGCGGTGCCGGCGTACTACATCTCCCGATTAGCGGTGACGCGGGCGGCGGCCGGCCGGCGGCTGGGCTACCGGATCCTGGACTGGGTGCAGGCGGCGGCGTTCGCCAAGGGCTGGCGGTACGTGCGGCTGGCGACCTCCAGGGACAACCCGGGGCTGCGCCGGTACTACGAGAAGGCCGGATTCCTGCACGTCAGCGACCCGGAAGAGGCCCGCTGGCCGACGAGTCTGTACGAGCGCTACCGCTAGTCTGGCCGCCATGGCCACATGGGAGGACGTGCGCCGGATCGCGCTGGCGTTGCCGGAGACGGGCGAGAAGCTGTCCTGGGGCACGCCGCAGTGGCATGTGAAGGGCAAGGGCTTCGTCTGGGACCGGCCGCTGCGCAAGTCGGACCTGGCGGCGCTGGGCCTGGCGGCCCAGGAGGGCCCGGTGCTGGGCGCCCGGGTCGCCGACGAGGGCGTCAAGCAGGCCCTGGTCGCCGACGACCCGGCGGTCTTCTTCACCATCCCGCACTTCGACGGCTATCCGGCGGTGCTGGTGCGCCTGGACCGGATCGGGCTGCCGGAGCTGACCGAGGTGATCACCGAAGCGTGGCTGCTGAAGGCTCCTCGGAAGCTGGCGCAGGCGTTCCTCGACGGCCGCTGAGGTGTGCGAAGTGCCGGATTAGTGCCACCAGTGCAACGAAGGCGACAAACGTGGCGACCGCGGGCCAGCCGAACAGGTCGTAGGCCTGCACGCCCAGCCACGAGCCGAGGGTGCCGCCGACGAAGGTGCACGTCATGTACGCGGTGTTGAGCCGGCTGCGGGCCTCGGGCCGTAGCGCGAAGATCCGCGACTGGTTGGCCACCTGGCCGGACTGCACGGCGACGTCGAGCACCACGAGGCCGGCGATGAGCAGCACCAGCCCGGCGATCCCGCCCAGGACGCCGAAGGCCAGCACGGCGGCGGCCAGGATCACGCCGATGATCGAGAGCAGGCTGACCGGGTCCGAGCCCCTGCGGTCGATCAGACGGCCGGCGACCGGCGTGACGAAGACGCTGACCGCGCCGGCCAGGCCGATCAGGCCGACGGTCTCCGCGCCGAGGCCGTAGCGGGGGCTGCTGATCAGCAGGGCCAGGCAGGTCCAGGCCGCGCTGAAGCCGCCGAAGGTCAGGGCCTGGTAGAGCCCGGAGCGGCGCAGTTCGGGCTCCTCGCGGAACATCCGCACCGACTGGGCCAGCAGGGCCGGGTAGTTGTGCCGGACCGGGGGCTCGGTGTGCGGGACGGTCACGGCCAGCACGGCGCCGAGCGCCAGGATCAGCACGGCGGCGACGATGTACGGGGCCCGCCAGCCGAGCCACTCTCCCAAGGTGCCGCCGAAGGTCCGGGCCAGCAGGATGCCGGCCAGCAGGCCGCCGAGCATGGTGCCCATGACCGCGCCGCGGCGGTTCTCGGGGACCAGGCCGGCGACCATGGGCATGATCACCTGCGGCACCACCGTGAACACCCCGACCAGCGTGCCGGCGATGATCAGCACCGTGAGGTTGGGCGCGAAGGCGGCGGCCAGCAGGCACGCTCCGGTCAGGGCCATCAGCACCACGATCAGCGGCCGGTGGCGCAGCCGGTCTCCCAGCGGGACCAGCAGGAAGATGCCGGCGGCGTAGCCGAACTGGGCGCCGGTGGCGACCAGGGCGGCGGAGCTGGGCGCGACCCGCAGGTCGGCGGCGATGAGCGCGGTGACGGCCTGCGGGAAGTAGATGGTGGCGACGCAGACCGCGCAGGCCAGCGCCAGCAGCGGGATCATCCAGCGGTTCTGCACGGCTCCCCTTCCGAACGAACTAACTGGTTCGAACCTAGCCTACGCCACCGCTCGAACAAACTGGTTCGTTACCCTGGACACGTGGGTTACGACTCGAAGGCGACCAAGGAGCGGATCCTGGCCGCCGCGACCACGGAGTTCGCCGAGCACGGCGTGGCCGGCGCCCGGGTCGATCGGATCGCGGCGGCGGCCGAGGCCAACAAGCGGGCCATCTACGACTACTTCGGCGACAAGAAGGCCCTGTTCGCGGCCGTGCTGGAGCGCATGCTGTCCCGCTGCGCCGACGCCGTGCCGGTCGAGCCCGACCTGGCCGCCTACGCCCGCAAGCTGTTCGACTACCACGCGGCCAACCCCGAGGCGCTGCGCCTGCTGATGTGGGAGGCGCTGGAGATGGGCGGCCGCGAGGTGCCGGCCGAGCAGACGCGCACCACCGAGTACCAGAAGCGGGTCGCGTCGATCGACGGCCGGGTGCCCGACGCCGCGATGGTCTACTTCTTCACGTTGGGCCTGGTCAACTGGGGTCGGGCCATGCCGCAGCTACGCCGGATGGTGCTCGGCGCGGACTTCCCGCAGGACCAGCTGATCGAGGCGACGGTGGCGGCGGTCAGGACGTTGACGCAACGATGACCTGGCGCACGGCCTCGCCGCTGGCCAGCTGGTCGAAGCCCTCGTTGACCTGGTCCAGGCGCAGCCGGCCGGACACCAGCTCCGGCACCGGCAGCAGGCCGGCCTGGTAGAGCTGCACGAAGCGCGGGATGTCCCGGCGCGGCACGCTCGACCCCAGGTAGCTGCCCTTCAGCGTGCGCTCCTCGGCGACCAGGCTCAGCGCCGGCAGCACCAGCTGGCGGTCCGGGTGCGGCAGGCCGACCGTCACGGTCGTGCCGCCGACACGGGTCGCGTGGTAGGCCTGCGCCAGCACGTGCTCGCTGCCGGTGGTGTCGATGACCTTGTCCGCGCCGCCGTGCGTGAGGTCCTTGACCGCCGCGACGACGTCCTCGCCGCCTACGAGGGCGTGACTTGCTCCCAACCGTGCAGCCAAGTCCAGTTTTCCTTGCACGATGTCGACCGCCACGATCTGGCTCGCGCCCGCCGCCCGGGCCGCCAGCAGCGCCGCCAGGCCGACCCCGCCGAGGCCGAACACCGCGACCGTCTCCCCCGGCTTCACCTCGGCGCTGTGGAACGCCGCGCCGGCGCCGGTCAGCACCGCGCAGCCGAACAGCGCCGCCAGCTCCAGCGGCAGCGACGGGTCCACCCGGACCGCGGACTTGCTGGACACGACCGCGTATTCGGCGAACGCCGACACCCCCAGGTGGTGGTGCTCCCCGCCGCGCCAGCGCCGCTCCCCCGACAGCAGCGTGCCGGCGCGGTTGGCCACCGCCCCCGGCTCACACAGCGCCGGCCGCCCGGCCAGGCACATCCGGCACGAGCCGCAGGCCGGCACGAACGCCAGCACCACGTGGTCGCCGACCGCGAACTCGGCCCCACTGATGTCATCTGTCGGGCCGACCTCGACGACCTCGCCCGCCGCCTCGTGCCCCAGCACCATCGGCAACGGCCGCGGCCGGGAGCCGTTGATCACCGACAGGTCCGAGTGGCAGAGCCCGGCCGCCCCGATCCGGACCAGGATCTCCCCGCGGCCCGGCGGATCCAGCTCCAGCTCGGTCACCCGCAACGGCCGCGAGTCGGCGTACGGCCGCTCGACCCCGGAGGCCACCAGCACCGCCGCGTTCACCTTCATGCGCTCACCAGCTTCTCCAGCTCCGACCGCATGGGCTCGGCGATGGGCACCGGCCGGCGGGTCTCCCGGTCCACGAACACGTGCGTGAAGGTCCCCTCGGCGACCAGGGTGCGGTCGGAGCGGAACAGGCCGGTCTCGTAGCGGACGCTGCTGGTGCCCAGGTGGGCCACGCGCAGGCCGACCGAGATGACGTCAGGGAACGAGACCGAGGCCTTGTACACGCAGTGCGACTCCACGCACAGGCCGATCGGGCCGTCGCCGTCCAGGTCGAGGCCGGCCCGCTCGATCAGCCAGGTGTTGATCACGGTGTCCATCACCGAGTAGTGCACCGCGTTGTTCACGTGCCCGTAGTGGTCGTTGTCCTTCCACCTGGTCGGCACGTCCTGCCAGTACCCGTACTCGGTCATGCCCCCATCTAACCGGATGGCGACCCGGCGCCGCGGGGCGAGACCTAGAGGCCTTGGGGGAAGGCGAAGACCTTTTCGGGGTCATAGGTCCGGGCGACGGCTTCGAGGCGGGGCAGGCTGTCGCCGTAGTAGGCGGGGCGCCAGTCCGGCAGGTCGGGGTCGATGTAGTTGACGAAACCGTTGGCGCCGAACCACTCTCCGAGGCGGTCGCGGACCGGGGCGAGCTCCCGGCGGGCCTGGCCGACGGTGGCGGCCCGGTTGGTCACCTGGATGCTGGCGATCGCGTCCCGGTGCGGGAACGCGCCTTCGCCGCGGGCGATCGCGCCGCCGAAACTGTCGACCAGGCACCACATCCGCGGGCCGCTGGTGACCAGCTCGGCCATCGCCTGGGGATCCATGGGGCCGGTGAGCATGCGGGAAATCGAGGCGAAGTCGGCTCTTTCCTCGTTGCCGGTGGCGAACAACCGCATGGTGGCGAGGAAATCGAGCTCGTGCTCGACCCGTGCCCGCACGGTGGCCCCGATGCGGCGGGCCAGGTCGTCGATGAGACCCGTGTCCGTGCCGACGAGGCAGCCGCCGACCTCGGCGATGCCCTCGGGCATCCCCAGGCGGCACTGGGACCACATCTCCTCGGGCACATCGGCCTGCCAGGCCTGCCAGCCGTCGAGGATCGCCGGCTGGGCGTCGGTGGCGTACTCCAGCCACCACACGGTGAGCGGCTCGGCCGGGATCGTGCGGAACGTGAGCGAGGTGACGACACCGAAGTTGCCGCCGCCACCGCCCCGCAGGGCCCAGAACAGCTCGTCGTCGCCGGAAACCGTGCGGACAACGCCGTCGGCGGTGACGATGGTCGCCTCGACGAGTTGGTCGCTGGCCAGGCCGCATTTGCGGCCCAGGGCCCCGATGCCGCCGCCGAGGGTCAGTCCCGCGACGCCGACCGTCGGGCAGGTGCCGGCCGACATCATCCGACCGGCGCGGCCGACCGCGTCGAACACGGCGGCCAGCTGCGCGCCGCCGCCGACCACTGCGGCGCCGTCCGGGCGCACCTCGACGGTGTTGACACCCGAGACGTCGATGATCAGGCCGTCGTCCGGAGTGGAATAGCCGGCGTAGCTGTGGCCGCCACTGCGCGCGGCGACCGGAATCCCTTGTGTGGCGGCGAATTCAACGCAGCGCTGGACATCGGCGACGGATTCGCACCGGGCGACGGCCGCCGGGCGGCGATCGTCGTACCGGGTGAGGAAGGCGAGCTTGGCCCGCGCGTAGTCGGGGTCCGTCGGGCGCAACAGCCGGCCGGCCAGCGCGCGAGCCAAGTCGTCCATCCGGCCACGCTACTTGCGGCGCAACGACACACCCAAGTCCTTTCGCAGGCACACCTCGATGAACACCCGCAGGTACGGGTCTTCCCCCGTCTCGACGAGCAGCTTCTCGTGATCCATGTCAGGCCAGTTGACCATCCCGCGGTGGTTAGGATCCCCCGCATGGCACTTCCCGAGGCGCTGCTCGACCTGCTGCGCAAGCCCAGCCCGTGCTTCGTGGCCACCGTCAACCCGGACGGCTCGCCGCAGCTGACCCAGACCTGGGTGGACACCGACGGCGAGCACGTGCTGGTGAACACCGTCGAGGGCTTCCGGAAGGTCCGGAACATGCGGCGGGACCCGCGGGTGTCGCTCAACGTCGCCGACCCCGAGCAGGTGACCCGCTACTTCCGGATCCGCGGTCGGGTCCTCGACATCAGCCCCGACGGCGGCGCCGAGCACATCGACGTGCTGGCCAAGCGCTACACCGGCGCCCCGTACGCCTGGTACGGCGGGCGGGACCAGGTGCGGCTCATCGTCACCATCGAGGCCGAGCACGTCAGCGGCATGGGCTGAGGTCTGGTAGGCAGGACGTCGTGGATCCCGTGCGGGCGCTGGAGCAGGTCGCGTTCGAGCTGGAGCGCGCCGGCGAGCCCGGCTACCGGGTGCGGGCCTTCCGCAAGGCCGCCGAGGTCGTCGCCGCCGTGCCCGCGGAGAAACTCGCGAACATGGTGCGGATGGGCACCCTGACCAAGCTGCCCGGCATCGGCAAGTCCACCGCCGCGGTCATCGAGGACGCCCTGCGGGACCGTCCCGTCGAATACCTCGACAAGATCCACCAGCCCGACCTCTCCGGCGGCGCGGGGCTGCGGGCCCTGCTGCGCGGCGACTGCCACACCCATTCCGACTGGTCCGACGGCGGCAGCCCGCCCGACGTGATGGCCAGGGCCGCCCGGGACCTCGGGCACGACTGGATCGCCCTCACTGACCACTCGCCGCGCCTGACCGTCGCCAACGGCCTGTCCGCCGCTCGGCTGCATCAGCAGCTGGACCTCGTCGCGGCGCTCAACGCCGAGCTGGCCCCGTTCCGGATCCTCACCGGCATCGAGGTCGACATCAACCTCGACGGCTCCCTCGACCAGTCCCCCGAGCTCTTGGACCGCCTGGACGTCGTCGTCGCCAGCGTCCACTCCAAACTCCGCATGCCCTCGTCCGAGATGACCCCTCGCCTGCTGGCCGCCGTCGCCCATCCCCGGGTCACCGTGCTCGGCCACTGCACCGGCCGCCTCGTCACCGGCCGCGGCCGTCCCGAGTCCGAATTCGACGCCTCCGCCGTCTTCGCCGCCTGCCGCGCGAACAACGTCGCCGTCGAGATCAACTCCCGGCCCGAGCGGCTCGACCCACCCCGCCGCCTGCTGCGCCTCGCCGTCTCCCTGGGATGCGTGTTCGCCATCGACACCGACGCCCACGCCCCCGGTCAGCTCACCTGGCAGCCGTTGGGGTGCGCCCGTGCCGAGGAGTGCGGCGTGCCGGCGGAACGGGTCGTCAACACGTGGTCGGCAGACGAGCTACTGGCGTGGAAAACCCGCGCCTAGCAGTGGAACCAGCCGGAGAAGTAGCCGTAGTTCTCCAGGGTGTCGGTGACGAAGGTGGTGGAGGTGCCGGCGCCGCGGGCGGGGCCGAGGCCGTCGGTGGCGGAGATGACGCGCCAGTTGCCGCCGCCGTCGGTGGTGCCGGCGTGGAAGGTGCCGGTCTGGGACCAGGTCATGGTGCCGGGACGGGGGCCGCACTGGCGGACCGTGCCGGCGAGGGTTTCGGTGCCGGTGAAGGAGAACCAGCCGGCCTCGGCCTGGGGGTAGACGCAGTAGTCGTAGGTGGTGACGCCGACCCAGTCGTCGCCGGCCTCGGTGCCGAAGGTGGCCTCGCCGTGAATGGCCGAGCCGCCGGGGTCGCAGGTGATGGGCGACGGGACGATCTCGGTGCCGGGGTCGTAGAAGTGGGAGAAGATCTCCGGGGTGCCGGCCGAGGCGGGCGCGGAGGACACGAAGCCGAGTCCCAGGGCCAGAATCGCGGTGATGAGCAGACCTCGCCCCATGACGCCCCCCAAATCGTTGAAACGAAAGGGAATTCTAACCCGAAACGGACAGAGGCGGCAACAGGTCAGACGGGGATGAGGCGAGACACCAGGGCGCCGAGCTGGCGGGCGTTGCGGCACTCGTGCATCTCGATCACGGTGGCGTAGTCGTGGGCGGCGGAGTCGCCGGTGTTCCACAGGTCGCGGCGTTCCGGGTTGAGCCAGAAGGCCCGGCGGGCGGGGCGCAGGATCTGGGCGAGCACGGCGAGGCGGGGATCGCCGTTGTTGTTGCGGGCGTCGCCGAGGATGAGCACGGAGGTCTTGGGGCCGATGGCGTCGGCGTAGCGGTCGGCGAACTCGTCGATGGAGCGGCCGTAGTCGGAATGCCCGTCCCACCGGATGATGGAGGCCTCGCTGAGGATCCGAGCGCCGAGGGCGGCGGGGTCGGCGACGCCGTTGGTGACGAGATGGGTGACCTCGTCCATGCCGTCGACGAAGGCGAACACACGGACCTTGGAGAACTGGTCCCGCAGCGCCTGCACCAACAGCATGGTGAAGTTGGCGAAGGACGCGACGGAGCCGGACATGTCGCACAGCAGCACGATCTCGGGCCGCCCGGGACGGTGCCGCCGGAACACCGGCGTCATGGGCACGCCACCGGTGGACAGGGAACGGCGAAGGGTGCGGCGAAGGTCGATCTGGCCCCGAGCGGCGCGTCGGCGGCGGGCGGCCAGGCGGGTGGCGAGCTTGCGGGCCAGGGGCTGGACCATGCGGCGCATCTCGGCGACCTGGGCCCGGCCGGCCTGAAGGAAGTCGAGCTGGTCGGGCGTGGGCGGAACCGCCGTGCGGGCAAGGCGTTCCCGGCCCCGGAGCTCGGCGACGCGGCGAAGGGCCTCGCCCCGCACCAGCTCACGGAAGCGTTCGATACGGCGGCGAACCTCGTCCCGGTCGAGCCGCTCGGTGAACCCGGCCTGGGCCTGCATGGCGGCGAGGATCCGCACGAGCAGGGTCTGCGGCTGCACCCGGTCCAAGGTCTGGTGCGCGGAATAGCCGCCGGTGCCGGAACCCCCTTGCCCGTACTGCCCGAACGCGTCGACGGCGAGCCCGGCCAGTTGCAGCAGCTGCTCCTCGTCGTCGAAGGCGAGGGCGGCGACGAGACGGTCGTTGAGCTCGTCGAGGGTGACCTGCTCGTGCCGGGCTTGCTCGGGAACCCCTACGCCCAAAGGAAAAAACAGGTCGAAGGTGGAGTCGAAGACGGCCCGCTGACCGTCGCGCCGGATCAGGCAGGCGGCCAGGCCCTCCCGGGTGCGCTCGCGGTCGTCGAAGCCGAGCACCGCCAAAGCCTCGGCGGCGTCGACGGTCTCACCCGGCCCGGCCTGGATTCCCTTGGCCCGCAAGGCCTGCACGAACTCGGTGAGACGATCCGAGACGGTCACAGCTTGTCCAGCTCCAGCCGCTGCCCGGCCTTCACCATGTCCTCCTGATGCTTGAGGATCACGCCGAGGCTGTCCCGCACCAGCTCCTCGTTCAGCGACTCGGCGCCCAGCGCCAACAGCGTCCGGGCCCAGTCGATGGTCTCGGCCACCGACGGCGACTTGCGCAGTTCCATGGCCCGCAAGGCATTGACGACCCGCACGATCGAGGTCGCCAGCACCGAGTCGATGCCGGGCACCCGGGCCAGCACGATCCGCTTCTCCAGGTCCTCGTCGGGGAAGTCGATGTGCAGGAACAGACAGCGCCGCCGCAGGGCCTCGGACAGCTCGCGGGTGGCGTTGGAGGTGAGCACGGCGAACGGCCGCTGGGTGGCGGTGATGGTGCCGAGCTCGGGCACGGTGACCTGGAAGTCGCCGAGCACCTCCAGCAGCAGTCCCTCCACCTCGACGTCGGCCTTGTCGGTCTCGTCGATCAGCAGCACGGTCGGCTCGTCGCCGCGGATGGCGGTGAGCAGCGGCCGCGGCAGCAGGAACTCCTCGCTGAAGATGTCGTTGCGGGTCTGGTCCCACGTCTCGTCGCGGCCGGCGGTGATGCGCAGCAGCTGCTTGGCGTGGTTCCACTCGTACAGCGCCCGCGACTCGTCGACGCCCTCGTAGCACTGCAACCGCACCAGCCGCGAGCCGGTGACCTGGGCGACGGCCTTGGCCAGCTCGGTCTTGCCGACGCCGGCCGGCCCCTCGACCAGCAGCGGCTTGCCCAGCCGGTCGGCCAGGAACACGGTCGTGGCGACCGCGTTCGAGGCGAGGTAGCCGGCGTCGGCCAGCCGCGCGGCCACCTCGTCGACGGACGTGAAGAACCCGGTCACCCTGTCCCCTTACGCAGTAGTCCCTCCGCTAGATGAACTTAGCTGCTCCAGCTCCTGTTCGACACGAGCGTCGTGCTCGGCGAGGTCGGCCCGGGCCCGGCTGGGCCGCCACCGGCCGACCATCACGAAGATCAGCGGCAGGAACACGGCCTCGCCGCCGACGCACACCCACCACCAGTTCTGCCACTGCCCGGGCGTCTGCTCGGCGGCCGCCTTCACCTCGGCGCCGTGCTCCTTGAGGAAGGCCGCCTCCTCCGTGGTCAGGGCCGACGGGTTGGTCTGGGCCTTGGCGGCGATGGTCGCGACCTCGCCGCCGTACTGCACGAGCGGCGTCATGGACGTGACCACGAACGGCAGGGCGAACACCGACAACGCCACGCAGGCCCGCACGATCCAGCCCCACACGGCCAGGCCGGTGGCGGTCAGGGCCGGGTTGATGCGCTCGACGGTCTCGGTGAAACTGGCCATCCACGGCGCGTAGGCCACGGCCATGAACAGCGCCAGCGCGCTGATGATCCAGACGAAGGTGTAGTAGTCGGTCTGCGGTTGGGTGGCGCGGCTGAGGAACACGATCGTCATGACGATCGCGCCGAGCGCCCCGACCAGCATGAACGGCTTGCGCACGCGCAGCCGGTCGGAGACAAGGCCGACCACGATCAGCCCGAGCGCGTCCACGCCCCAGAACCAGTTCCCGATGCCGTTGGCGTCGGCCAGGCTGAAGCCGTAGATGGTGGTGAAGTAGATGGTGAAGAAGCCGACCGCGGTGTAGTAGACGATCAGGAACACCGAGATGGCGAAGGCCGAGCCGATCACCGGCAGCCGCATCATCTGCCGCCACGGCCGCTCGACCGCCTTGTCCACGTCGATGCCGGCGGCCCGGGCCTCGACCAGGGCCCGGTCGTGCAGGCTGACCATGAGCTGGTCGCGCAGGTTGGGCGAGAGCTCCCGCAGGCCGAACAGGGCGATCACGAAGACCACCAGGCCGACGACGCCGCAGATGACGAACTGGGCGCGCCAGTCGGGCAGCGACTCGATGGTGTTGCTGGAGACTTCGGACAGCACCAGGCTGCCGACCACCGGCCCCAGCGTCCAGAAGCCCATCGCCGAGGCCCGGCCCAGCTGCGGCGAGAAGTCCCGGACCAGCGCCGGCGTGGCCACCAGGATGATGCCCTCGACGAAGCTGATCACCGTGAACAGGATGGCGAAGGTGAGCTGGTCGCGGGCATTGGGCACGCCGACCAGGGTCAGCAGGCCGGTCACGCCTAGGCCGTAGGCCACCAGATTGGCCCGGCCCCAGCGGTCGGCCAGGCCGGCCAGCAGCGAGGCGAAGGCGCCGACCGCGTTGCCCACCACGGAGATGTAGACGTAGTAGGTGAAGGACATGTGGTACTCGGCGATGATCTCGGTGGCGACCGCCCCCGGCACGTACAACTCGTAGTAGAGCACCACGGTCGCCACGACCACGATCGCCAGGTACCAGAGGCGTTGGCGGGTCTCGGGATAGTGGTCCAACCGGCGCTGCCACAGGACGCTCATGAACGCCTCCTTCGGACTACGGTGTCCGATAGCCTGTGCCACAAGTCACAGGTACGCGGCGGTACTTTAGGGGGTGCCGGACGGTGCGACAAGAGGGCTCCCTGGCCAGAAGGCACGACGACGCGCCAGGTCTGCCTCGGGGACGCTCCAGCCTGCCGGCCGACGAGGTGCGGGCGGCGCAGCGGCAGCGGCTGCTCACCGCCACCGTCGCCGCGGTGGCCGCCGAGGGCTACCACGCCATCACCGTCGCCGACATCGTGCGCGGGGCGCGGGTCTCCAAAGCCGCCTTCTACGTCCACTTCCGGGACAAGGAGGACTGCTTCCTCGCCGCCACCGCCTACGGCGGCAACCTGCTGGTGGACGCCGTCCTCGCCGCCACCCGCTCCCAGCCGGCCGACGCCTCCGCCGCCGACATCCTCCGCGCCGCCTGCCGGGCGTTCCTGCGCTTCCTGGCCGACGAGCCCGCCTTCGCCCGCGTGTTCTACGTCGACATGCCCGCGGCCGGATCCGGCGCCGTGAACCGGATGGACGCCGCCCAGCACCGCTTCGCCGAGCTCAACCGCAGCTGGCACCGCCACGCCCTCAGCCGCCACCCCGACTGGCCCGCCGTGCCGTACGACGCCTACCTCGCCCTCGCCGGCGCCACCACCGAGCTCGTCAGCGTCCGCGTCCGCCACAACCGAGCCGCCGAGCTCCCCGACCTGGAGGACACCCTCGTCGCCCTCCACCTGGCCGTCCTCGCCGCCCAACGCTGGCCCGACATCCCCTGACGACGACTCGCGACGATGAGCTCAGCAGTCGGGCTGCAGCTGGCCCTCGCGCAACCGCTCCAGCGCGCCGTTCACCAGGTCGGACAGTCCCTGGCGGAGCACGCCCGCACGCTTGGCCCCGAGCTCGGCCAGCAGCGTTTCCTCGATCTCCGCCAGCTCCGCGGCCACCTTGCGGTGCACCAGGCGACCGGCTGGCGTGATCTTGATGATCCGGGCCCGACGGTCGTCCGGGTCGGCGATCCGGGAGATGAACCCGCTGTCCTGGAGCTGGTCGAGGATGTTGACCATCTTGGACTTGTCCAGTCCGAGCTGGCGGCACAGGATGAGCTGGCTGCGGGCCGGCTCGTCCTTGATCTCGGTCAGCACGTCGTAGCCGGACAACGAGAGCGAGTGCTGCCGCAGCGCCGCCAGCTCGATGGCGCCCAGTCCACGGAACAGCCGCATGGCCAGCCAGTGCAGATCGTCCCGCACCGGCCGGGAGGGCGAGGCCGTGGTGCTCGGAGCAGACATGCCGCGATGGTACATCGGACACCAGATCTTCTTAGTGTTCAACCACTGCCTTCGCGGTCAGTCGGGCCAACACCACCGCGCTCACCACAGCCAGCGAGGCGAAGACCGCTCCGGCGAGGAACGCGGCGTCGTAGCCGGCGGTGAGCGCCTCGGCTCCGGGATCGGGCCGCCCCGCGCCGCCGGTGGTCCACGCGGCGACGACGGCCAGCACGGCCAAGCCGATCGCGCCACCGACCTGACGCGTCGTGCTGAACAGTCCTGACGCCAAGCCGGCCTCCTCGCGAGGCACTCCCGAGGTCGCCGACAGGGCGAGGCCGGTCATGGCCAGCCCGGTGCCCAGCGTCACCAACACCATCGGCACCAACAGGTCTCGCACGTAGCTGCCCTGGACGGGAAGGAAACCCAGCCACAGCAAGCCGATCGCCGCGATCAACGGCCCGGCGACCAGCGGCGCCCTCGCGCCGGCGCGGCGCACCAGCGGCGGGCCGGCGTAGGCGGCCGCGCTCATCACGATCGCGCCGGGCAGGAAGGCCAGGCCGGCCTCCAGCGCGGTGTACCCGAGCACGTTCTGCATGTAGAGCGTCAGGAAGAAGAAGTGCGCGATCACCGCGCAGCACAGCCAGAGCATCACCACGTTCGCGCCGGCGACCGAGGGCAGCCGCAGCACCCGGAACACCAGCAGCGGCTGGGCGGCGACCCTGGCCTCGTGCAGCACGAACCACACCAACAGGATCACCCCGCCGACCAGCGGCGCCAGTGTGTTCGCCGACCCCCAGCCGTACTGCTGGCTCGCGATCGTCCCGTACACCACCGCAAGCAGGCCGACCGTCACCAGCACCGCGCCGGTCATGTCGAGCCGCTGGGGCTTGTTGTCGCGCTGTCCCGTGGCGATCGCCCGCAGCGCCAACGCGAACGCGGCCACGCCGATTGGCAGGTTGACGAAGAACACCCAGCGCCAGTCCAACAGCGAGGTGAGCACGCCGCCGAGAACCGAGCCGACCGCGGTGCCGCCAGCCGACACGGCACTCCAAACGGCCATCGCCTTGGCTCGGCGCGCCCCCTCGGAGAAGGTCGTGGTCAGCAGGGTCAGCGTCGCCGGCGACAGGACCGCGCCGCCAAGGCCCTGCGCGGCGCGAGCGGCGATGAGCGTGCCAGGGTCCTGTGCGTCGCCGGCGACCACACTGGCCGCGGTGAACACCGCCAGTCCGGTCAGGAACACCCGCCTTCGCCCGAACAGGTCCGCCACCCGACCGCCCAGCAGCAGGAACCCGGCGTAGATCACGGCATAGACGGTGACCACCCACTGGAGGCCGGTCGCGCTGAATCCCAGACTGTCCCGGACAGCCGGCAGGGCGACGTTGACGATCGACACGTCGAGCACGACCATACCCTGCCCCAGGCACAGCGCCAGCAGTGTCACCCAGTCCGGCAGTGGGCGGCGCCCGCTGCCGTTGACGTCATCAACCTTCGGAGCCGCTTCGGTCATCGCGACCTTCCCTGTCCGGCGTGCTGCGGCGCGACCCGTGCGCCGCTGAGGCGAATGTGCCGCCAGATTGAGTCCATGTCAAGATGTTCTTGAATCAAAACCATCTTGCGCACAACCTATATTGGGTCGGCATCGGGAGTGGCGGGGCTCGACGTACGCGACCAGGACGTGGACACGTTCATCCGGCGACGGTCCCCCGCTACGGCTCGATCAACGTGCTGGTCGAGGCCGGCGAGGGGAGGGACCGTCAAGACCTGGACCTCCCGCCGCGGCCTGGACCTCCCGCCGCGGCCTGGACCGGGCCGCGGGAGGTTCCGGCAGGAGGTCCCCGCCCATCCGGTGGCCGAGGTGGTTCGGGGCGGGCGGCGGTTACGCGGCGGGCTGCTGCGCGGCGGGGAGGTGGCGGGCAACGTGATACTGGCGGCATGACGGACGATCACTGGCACGCGCCGTTGCGGCACATCAAGGGCGGGAGCCTGAGCGGCGACACCGGCCAGACCAGCGGGATGAGGCGGCTGGAGGCGATCTCGGGCAAGACGGTGGGCTCGAGCAAGGTGTGGATGGGCGAGACCCACGTCGCGCCGGCGACGAACTCCGGGGACCACCATCACGGGGAGGCGGAGACGGCCATCTACGTGAAGTCGGGCCACCCGGTGTTCGTCTTCGCCGACGGCGACGAGGAGATCCGGCTGGAGACGGGGCCGGGCGACTACGTGTTCGTGCCGCCCTTCGTGCCGCACCGCGAGGAGAACCCCGGCGAGGAGCCGGCGGTGGTGATCATCGCGCGCAGCAGTCAGGAGGGCATCGTGGTCAACCTGCCCAGCCTCTGGCCGGACCAGGGTCAGGAGCGCTCGTAAGGGGTCTTCTCCCCCGCCTCGACGGCGAAGGCCAGGTTGTTGCCGGCCGGCGGCAGCGGGCAGGTGGCGAAGTCGGTGAAGGCGCACGGCAGGTTGAGGGCCCGGTTGAAGTCGAGCCGCACGGCCCCGCCCCCGGCCGGCGCGTCCACGGCGAGCGACCGGTTGGCGGCGTAGGTGGTGACGCCGCTGGTGGCATCGGTGAACAGGATGCTCAGCGCGTTGCTGCCCTTGCCGTTGAAGACGGTGAGGCTGTGCTCGACGCCGTCACGCTGGAACTTCACGACGCCGGGGGCGTTGTAGACGTGGCTGAGGCCCTCGACGACGGCGCCGACGGTGGTCGGCCGGGGCTCGTCGAACGGCTCGTAGACGCCGTCGAACACGAACGTCTCGTCGGGCTCGTAGGCCGGCACGCCGTGGAACTCCCGAAGCACCGGGGCCTTGGGGTCGTGCACCCGGATGAGGTATCCGGACCGCCGGGCGACCTCGACCTCCAGGTCGCCGGCGACCACCCGCACGCCCGGCCCGCTGTTGATCAGCTCCAGCCGGAGCACCTCGGTCACCGGCTTGCCCTCGTAGGTCGCCGAGGCGCCCTTGGGGTCGAAGTAGGCGGCCTCGGAGTCCTGCCACCACAGCCCGGGCAGCCCCGGATAGTCGCGGGGGCTGTCCTCCAGCCAGTCCAGGGAGACCAGCGCCAGCCACCCGTACGGGTCGGCCAGCGCCTGCTCACGGTCGGTGTGCCATGCCTGCCATTCGCCAGCGAAAGTCATACCTGCCTCAACGCCGGACGAGCCGCGGCCATTTCCGGTCTCACCAGGTGGACACCGGGGTGAGATCGGGGGCGGGCATGTCCGGGTCGAAAGGGAACATCGGGCGCTCGATGCCGCGGTGCCCGAGCCGCAGCAGGTCCTGGTCGACGCCGCCGGGCGTCAGGGCCAGCAGCCAGTCGGCGGCCATCGCGTACAGCTCCGGCTCCAGGTAGCCGATCTTCACGATCACCAGGTCGGCGGCGCGCGGCGACAGCCCGAGGGCCAGGAAGTCGGATTCGAGGTGGTACGGCTTGCGCCGCTCGGTGACGATCACCTTCAGGCCTTGGACGCCGAACACCACCGCTGTCCCGGCCACCGGGTCCTCGGCGTCGACGGCCTCGACGACGGCGTCCAGCAACACCGGACCGCACGGCCCGGAGTCGATGTGCCCGCCGACGGACACCGACACCTTCTGCCCCACGCCGGCCCGCACGGCCGCGGCGGTGGCGGCGGGGTCGACGATCTGGGCGTAGATCGTGGTGCGCTCCAGGACTTCCGGCATCTGGAGCAGTTGGTCGAGGCTCCACGAGGTGTCGCCCGCGCCGCCGGCGGTCGGGTTGTCGCCGGAGTCGCTGAGGAAAAACGGCCGAGCCGGGCTCGCAATCGCTTGCGCCACACACTCGTGCAGGGTTCCGGTCGGGGCGACGAAGGCGAAGTCGTTGCGGGCGTCCCAGTAGGCCTGAGCGAGGCGAGCGGCCTGGGTGGTGATCACGTCGAGGTCGTCGCCGGTGACGACAACCGCCGCCTGGCAACGGGGTTCGTCGGCCCAGGCGTAGCCGACCCAGATCGCGGCGTCGAGAACCCCGGGCAGGGCCTCGACTTCGTCGACCATGGCGTAGACGCTGCGGGCCGGTTCGATGCGGGTGCTGGTCTTCTCCCCCGGCAGCAGCACCGGCACCTGCACCCACGCCTTCAACGGCTTTCCCCCGTGCCGCAAACGTTTCACCAGGTTGCGGACGGCCCGCTCGCGGGTGTCCCACGCGTCGGTGTGCGGGGCCTTGCGGTAGCAGGTGATCAGGTCCAGCGCGCGGGCCAGCCGGCGGGAGACGTTGCCGTGCAGGTCCATCGAGGACGACACGAGAACGTCCGGGCCGATGACCGCGCGGATGCCCTCGATCAGATCGGCCTCGACGTCGACCCGCCCCAGCACGCTCATCGCGCCGTGGATGTCGAAGAACAGCCCGTCCAGCGGGCCGCACGAACGCAGGCGCGCGTAGATCTCCTCCGAGAGGGCGGCGTAGGTCTCCTCGGTCACGGCCCCGCCAGGCAGCGACACCGCGTGCAGCAAGGGAACCCATTCGACGTCGGGAATGTCCAAAAAGGAATAGCGGGCCAGCAGCGAATCCCCGCGGGTGATGCGGAAATCGTCCACAGTGGTCCGGTGCGGCGAGAAGGTGCTGGACTCGATGGCGATGCCGGCGATTCCGATGCGCGTCAACGGGATTCCCCTCTGATTGCCTCGTCCAGGACGGATTCCAGGGCCAGCGAGCCGGCCCCCAGCAGTCCCGCGTCGGCCCCGCCGAGCACGGTGTCGATCCGGAGCCGGCGGGTGGCCAGCGGCAGGCACCGCTCGTACAAAGCGCCGCGAGCGGCGGCGACGAAGGCCTCAGAGCCGGCCAAAGCGCCGCCGAGCAACACGGCGTCGGGATTGGCGAAGTTGACCAGCGTGGCCAGCACCGACCCCAGCAGCCCGCCGGCCCGGCGCACAGCGGTGATCACGGTGGCGTTCGCGTCCTCGGTGGCCGCCAAGACATCGGCCGTGCTGGTCACGCCCAGCTGCGCCACCAGGGCCGCGCCGCTGGCCACGGTTTCCAGGCAGCCGTGGTTGCCACAGCTGCAAGGCCGGTCACCGCCGGCCGGAATGCGCACGTGGCTGATATCGCCCGAGGCCCCGTCGCGGCCACGGTGCAAGCGGCCCTCGACCACCAGCCCCGAGCCGATGCCGGTGCCGGCCTTGACCACCACCAGCGTCTCACCCGGCGCGCCCCGGCGGGCCTGGCCCAGCGCCATCAGATTGGCGTCGTTGTCGATGACCACCGGCACGGGGAACAGGCCGGCCAGCGTCTCGTAGGCCGGAAACCCGCGCCAGCCGGGCATTCGGGACGGCAGGGTCACGGTGCCGGCGACCACGTCGACCGGCCCGGGCAGCCCGACGCCGACCCCGAGCCACCGGCCCGGCGGCGGCGCGGCCGAGGCCAGCTCGTGCACGGCGGCGGATATTTCACCGAGCAGCAAAGCGGGATCGGTGTCGATGCTGATCGGCAGCTCGTGGGTGCTGATCAACGAGCCGGTCATGTCCATCGGCCCGAGGCGCACGTGCCGGGAGCCGATGTCGATGGTCCAGACGTGCCCGAAGTCCGGGTTCACGGTCAGCAGCCGGGGCCGGCGGCCGCCCTGCGAACGCCCTTCCCCTTGCTCCACCAGAACTCCGGCGGACAGCAGGGCCTGCACCCGAAGGTTCACTGTGGACGGTGGCAGGCCGAGCCCGACCGCCAGCTCGTTGCGGGAGGCGGCGCGGCCGGCGGCGACCAGCTCCACCACGCGGGCGGCGCTGGCCTCAAGCCCGTGCATCGTTGACACATTTCTGGCGCAAGTGTCGAGAAACCTCGATCTCCGGCGGTTCACCTGATGGCCGACGTGAGTATAGTCAGCCGAAAAATCCCAGCAAGTGGACTTACAACAGATTTGTTGGAAGTGAGGCGGGATGCGACCAAAGCTCGGCCGGTTGGCCGCAGTGCTGTGCTGTCTTGCGCTCACGGCCTGCGCCGGGGGCCAGGTCCGGCACGGGGGCAGCGGCCCGAACACCGTGAGCTTCGCGCTGCCGCCGTCGGCCACGCCGAACTGGATCCTGCCGCTGGCCATTCCCGGGTACACCGCCAGTTACAACGGCGTAATCCAGTCGGCACTTTTCGTGCCGCTGTACGCCTATGACGGCTCCTCCGGCGAGGTCGGCATGGACCAGCCGGCCAGCGCGGCCGAGCCGCCGGTGTACGCGCCTGACGGCAAGTCGGTCACCATCACGCTCAAACCGCTGACCTGGTCCGACGGCGTGCCGATGACCACCAAGGACGTCCAGTTCTGGCTGGACATGGTGCGTGCGGCCAAGGACGACTGGGGCGCCTACTCCAAGGGCCTGATGCCCGACAATGTCACCGGCTTCCACATCGTCGACGACCACACCTTCACGCTGACGATGGACAAGACCTACAACCCGGGCTGGTTCACCGCCAACCAGCTGGCCATGATCACGCCGCTGCCGCAGCACGCCTGGGCCAAGGATCCCGATCCCCGCAAGGCGTTCGACTACCTGGTGGCGCAGTCCAAGCAGCTCGGGGCGTACCCCACCAATCCACTGTGGAAGGTCGTGGACGGCCCGTTCGCCCTGGAGTCCTTCTCCAGCAGCCAGATCACCCTGGCCAAGAACCCGCGCTACACCGGGCCGGACGCCGCGCACCTGGACAAGGTCACGTTCCTCACCTTCACGAGTTCGGCCGCGGAGTACAACGTGCTGCTGGCCGGCGGCGTCGACTACGGCTACGTGCCGACCACGAACCTGGGCCAGAAGCCGAAACTGGAGTCGCTGGGCTACCGGGTCGAGCCGTGGAACGGCTGGTCCATCACCTACATCCCGTACAACTTCAACAATCCCACGCTGGGCAAGGCCTTCCAGCAGCTCTACCTGCGCCAGGCGATCCAGCACGCGGTGGACCAGAAGGCCATCTCGCAGGTGATCTGGCGCGGCGCCGCCACGCCCGGCTACGGCCCGGTGCCGCAGGACAACGACCCGACCTTCCTGTCCGACATCCAGAAGACCAACCCGTACCCGTTCGACCTCGACGCGTCGAAGAAGCTGCTGGCCGACCACGGCTGGCGGCCAGGCCCGGACGGCGTGCTGGTGTGCCAGGACGAAAACGCTTGCGGCGCAGGAGTGGTCAAGGGCACCCGGCTGTCGATGACGCTGCTGACCGAGTCCGGGTCGGACGAGACCGACGGCACCATGCAGGAGCTCAAGTCCGAGCTGTCCAAGGTCGGCATCGAGATGAGGATCAACGCCCAGCCGCTGAACACCGTGCTGGCCAACGGAACCACCTGCGAGCCGAGCAGCCCGGCCTGTGTCTGGCAGCTGTCCTACTTCGGCACCCAGGGCAGCTGGTACTTCCCGGCCTATCCCAGCGGCGAGCAGCTGTTCGCCTCCGGGGCCAGCGTGAACTTCGGCAACTACCAGGACAAGCCGACCGATGACCTGATCAACGCCGCCACGCTGTCCACCTCGTCGCAGTCCATGGTGGACTACAGCGCCCGGCTGGCCGAGCAGCTGCCGGTGATCTGGATGCCGAACCCGCCCTACCAGGTGTCGGCCATCGACAGCGCGCTCGGCGGCGTGACCCAGGATCCGATGGCCGGGCTGCAGATCCAGCGCTGGTACCGGACGAAGTGAGGCCACGATGACCCGATTCCTGGCCCGCCGCCTGCTGTTGGCGCTGATCGTCGTCTTCCTGGTGACGGTGGTGACCTTCGTGATCCTGCACCTGCTGCCGGGCGGCCCGGCCCGCGGCGTGCTCGGCGTGAAGGCGACGCAGGCGCAGATCGACGCGTTCAACGCCTCCCAGGGCTTCGACCAGCCGATTCCCGTGCAGTACTGGGACTATCTGCTCCGGCTGCTGCACGGCGACCTCGGCGCCTCGTACACACAGAACACCGACGTCAGCACGCTGCTGGCCGAGCGGCTGCCGAAAACCCTGGTGCTGACCGCGACTTCGACCGTGCTGGGCATCATCGTGGCGCTGCCGCTGGGAGTGTGGCAGGCCACCCGGCGCGGCCGGGCCTTCGACGTGGTGACCACCGGGCTGGCCTTCGTGCTGTACGCGACACCGGTGTTCTTCCTGTCGCTGGTGCTGATCATCGTGTTCGCCCAGGTGCTGCCGATCTTCCCGGCGCAGGCGGCGCAGGGCGACACCGTGGCGGCGCTGCTGTCCCAGCCGGCCTCGCTGGTGCTGCCGGTGCTGGCCGGCGCCGGGGCCACCGCGGTGGCCTACAGCCGGTACATGCGGTCGTCCACAGTGGACAACCTGGCCGAGGACTACGTGCGCACGGCCCGGGCCAAGGGCACGCCGGAGCGCACCATCCTGTGGCGGCACGTCTGGCCGAACTCGCTGACCTCGGTGGTGTCGATGATCGGCTACTCGGTGCCGGTGGTGTTCAGCGGCTCGCTGGTGGTGGAGACGATGTTCAACTATCCCGGCGTCGGCCTGCTGTTCTGGAACTCGGCCCGCAACGCCGACTTCCCGGTGCTGCTGGGCGTGGTGCTGGTCATCGCGGTGACCACCGTGCTCGGCTCGCTGCTGGCCGACGTCGTCCAACTGCTGATCGACCCGCGGGTCAGGGTGCCGGGAGCGAAGCCATGACCACGATCGCACTGCCCGCCCGATCAAGACTGCACAGTAACGGATTGGCTCTCACCGGCGCCGTGATCCTGGTGCTGGTGCTGGCCTTCTGCCTGGTCGGGCCGCTGCTGTACCCGACCGACCAGGTGCACACCGCACTGGACGCGTCCCGGCTCTCCCCTGGGCAGCAAGGACATCCGCTCGGCACCGACGAACTCGGCTACGACGTGCTGGGCCGGCTCATGGTGGCCGGCCGGACCTCGCTGGCCATCGGCGTGCTGGCCGGCCTGCTGGCCACGGCCATCGGCGCGGTCTGGGGCGCGCTGGCCGGCTACGCCGGGGGCTGGCTGGACGCGGTGCTGATGCGGATCGTCGACACCGGCGTGGCCATTCCCGCGCTGTTCCTGCTGTTGGTGGCGGCCACGCTGGTGACGCCGTCGATTCCGGTGCTGGCGCTGGTGATCGGCGGCGTGTCGTGGCTGGTGCCGGCGCGGCTGATGCGGGCCGAGGCGGCGACCCTGCGGGAGCGGGACTTCGTCAGGGCGATCACGGTCATGGGCGCCGGCCGGTGGCGGGTGGTGTTCCGGCACCTGCTGCCCAACGCGGTCGGCACGCTGGTGGTGGCCGGCACCTTCCAGATCGCCGACGCGATCCTGCTGGTGGCGTACGTGAGTTTTCTCGGGCTCGGCGTGCCGCCGCCGGCCACGGACTGGGGCGCGATGCTCAGCAAGGGCATCACGTACACCTATGACGGCGCGTGGTGGCTGATCCTGCCGCCCGGCATCGCGATCGTGCTGGTCGTGTGCGCGATCAACTTCGTCGGGGACGGGCTGCGCGACGCGTTGGCGGCGAGGGGGCGGGTATGAGCGAGCTTGTGATCACCGATCTTCGGGTCAGCTACGGCTCCGCCGTCGCCGTGGACGGCCTGTCGGTGTCGGTGGCCAAGGGCGAGATCGTCGCCCTGGTCGGTGAATCCGGCTCCGGCAAGAGCACCGTCGCTCTCGCCGCGCTCGGCCTGCTCCCCCGCTCGGCCCGGGTCGAGGGCGCGATCACGTTGGCCGGCAAGGACGTTCTCGCCGCGAACCCCGAGGAGCTGCGGCAGCTGCGGGGCCGGGGCGCGGGCATGGTGTTCCAGGAGCCGATGACGGCGCTGAACCCGGTGCGCACCATCGGTTTCCAGGTCGCCGAGTCGATCCGCAACCACGATGCCAAGCCTCGCCGGCACAAGCACTACTACGAACGCTGCGTGCAGCTGCTGGAACGGGTCGGCGTGCCGGACGCGCACAGCCGGCTCGGGCAGTACCCGCACCAGCTGTCCGGGGGCCTGCGGCAGCGGGTGCTGATCGCCATCGCCATCGCGGCCGGCCCCGGGCTGATCCTGGCCGACGAGCCGACCACCGCGCTGGACGTGACCGTGCAGCAGCAGATTCTGGACCTGCTACGGGATATTCGCGACACCGAGGGCGCCGGCACGCTGCTGATCACCCACAACCTGGGCGTGGTGGCCGACATCGCCGACCGGGTCCTGGTGCTGCGCAACGGAAAGGTCGTCGAGGAGGCCGACACCGAGACGCTGTTCGCCAGCCCCCAGGCGGCCTACACCCGGCAACTGCTCGCCGCCGTGCCCAGGCTGGGCGACACCGCGCACGAGGAGCAGCCCGAGGCCGAGCAACCCATCCTCAAGCTGGAGGACATCGTTGTCTCCTACCACGGCCGCACTGTCGTGGACGGCGTCTCGCTGCATGTCGGGCCGGGCGAATTCGTCGGCCTGGTCGGCGAATCCGGTTCCGGCAAGACCACCCTGGCCCAGTGCGCGCTCGGGCTGGTGACGCCGAAGTCTGGCGCCATGACAGTTTTCGGCGGCAAGGTGGACCGCGGGGCTCGTCGCCGGCTGGGCGCGGTGTTCCAGGATCCGGCCTCGTCGCTGGACCCGACGATGACCGTGGAGCAGACGATCGCCGAGCCGCTGCTGATCCACACCCGCGCCGGCCGGGCCGAGCGGCGGCGCAAGGTGTCGGAGCTGATGGACGCGGTCGAGCTGCCGCAGTCCCTGCTCGACCGGCGCGGCCACGAGCTGTCCGGCGGGCAGCGGCAGCGGGTCAGCCTGGCCCGGGCCGTGGTGCTGGGCCCGGATCTGCTGATCGCCGACGAGCCGACCAGCGCGTTGGACGTGTCCGTGCAGGCGGCGGTGCTGGACGTGCTGGCCCGGCTGCACCGGGAATTCGGCTTCGGCTGCCTGTTCATCAGCCACGATCTCGCGGTGGTGGACCGGGTCTGCGAACGGGTGGCGGTGCTGCGGGCCGGCCAACTGGTCGAGCAGGGGCCGTGCGCGACCGTGCTGCACACGCCTTCGCATCCCTATACCCAGGCGCTGTTGCTGGCCTCGCCGGTTCCGGATCCGGTGGCGCAGCGGGATCGCCGTCGATTGACTAGCGCCTGACGCGACTGTTGCCGCTACCCGTTGACCTCACGGCGATCCGCCCGGCATGCTCGCAGCAGGGGGCGCCTAGAGGGGAGACACGGGTGTGAGGCGGCCGTCCCCGCGCCTGGACGCGACCTGGCTCGGCGTGAACTTCTGGTCACGCAACGGCGGTCCGCTGATGTGGCGGAGCTACGACCCGGCGCTGGTGCGCGCGGAGCTGGCCACGCTGGCCCGGCACCGGCTCACCGTGACCCGGTCGTTCTGCTACTGGCCCGACTTCCACCCGGAACCGGACCGGATCGACGAGACCCTGGTCGACCGGATGGCCGATTTCCTCGACGCCCACACGGAACTCGGGCTGTCCACCGTGCCGACCTTCCTGGTCGGCCACATGTCCGGGCAGAACTGGGATCCGCCCTGGCGACACGGCCGCGACCTGTACGCCGATGTGGAGATGGTCAGCCGGCAGGCCTGGTTCATCGAGCGGATCACCCGGCGGTTCCACGACCATCCGGCCGTCGCCGCCTGGCTGATCAGCAACGAGATGCCCATCTACGGCCGCTGGCGGGGCGAGCCGCCGGCGCCGCGCGAGCACGTGACGGCGTGGGCGCGGCTGATGGTGCACGCGGTGCGGGCCGGCGGCGCGACCCAGCCGGTGTCGATCGGCGACGGGGCCTGGGGCATCGAGGTGACCGGGCGGGACAACGGCTTCTCGGTGCGGGATCTGGCCCGGTTCACCGACTTCACCGGCCCGCACGTCTATCCCACCGACAACGACCCGGTGCGGCAGAACCTCAACGCCGCGTTCCTGTGCGAGCTGGCCGCGGTCGGCGGGAAACCGGTGGTGCTGGAGGAGTTCGGGCTGTCCGGGGACTGGGCCGGCGATGAGCACGTCGCCGCGTACTACCGGCAGGTCCTGCACACCACGCTGCTGGCCGGCGCGACCGGCTGGCTGGCCTGGAACAACACCGACTTCGACGACCTGGCCGACCAGGACCCCTACCGGCACCATCCGTTCGAGATGCACTTCGGCGTGACCGACTCGGCCGGCCGGCCCAAGGCGGCGTTGCGGGAGCTGGAGAGTTTCGGCCGGACACTGTCCGAACTGGACTTCGACCGGATCAGCCGGGCCGACACCGACGTGGCGCTGGTGGTGTCGTCCTATTTGGAGCGTGGCTACCCGGTGACCGTGGTCGAGGACGACCGGCAGCTGGTGTTCCAGTCGCTGCGGCAGGCCTATGTCGCGGCCAGGGAAGCCGATCTGGCCCCGGGTTTCACCCGGGAGGAGGACGGCCTGGCCGACGACGCGCGGCTGTACCTGCTGCCGTCGACCCGGCAGCTGATGGCCCCGACCTTCCGGCGGCTGGGGGAACTGGCCCGGGCCGGGGCGACCGTGTACCTGTCGTACTGCTCGGGCACGCACGGCGGCAATCGCGGGCCGTGGTTCCCCGGCCTGAACGAGTTCTTCGGCGTACGCGCGGAACTGCGCTACGGGCTGGTCGCGCCGGTGCTCGAGGACATCGTGTCGCTGCGGTTCGTGCAGGACTTCGGCTACCTGCGGGCCGACCAGGTGCTGCGGTTCGACGCCGGCGGCAACGAGCACGGCCGCGCGTACCTGCCGGTCACGCCGACCACCGCCGAGGTGCTGGCCGTCGACGACTACGGACGCCCCGCCCTGCTGCGCAACCGGTTCGGCGCGGGCTGGGCCGTGTTGTGCACGTATCCGTTGGAGTACATGGCCTCCACGCGGGCCGACGTCAATCCCGAGGCCACTTACCGGCTGTACCAGGCGCTCGCGGTGGCCGCCGGGGTGCGGCGGGAGGCCACTGTGGACGATCCGCTGGTGTTCGCCGACGTGCTGGTGCACGAGGACGGCCGCCGGTTCCAGGTGCTGGTCAGCCAGCACGACGGCTCGGTGGAGGTCTCTCCGCTTCGCGTGCGGTGACCGGTCCGCTACGCTCTGGCGGCATGAACGCGTTGGTGTGGCTGGTGTTCGGTCTCGGCTGGACCGCGGTGTTCCTGATCAGTCTGCTGATCGACCGGCGTCGCCTGCGCAACGGCGTGTTCCTGGTGCTGGCCGTGTTCTCCCTCGGCTTCGGCGCGCTGGGCGCGATCGGCTCGCAGGCCCCGCTGGCCGCCGCCATCCCGTTGGTCCTGATCGTGCTGGCCGCGCCGCTGGCCATGGTCGCGCTGACCGTGTTCCTGTTCGTCAACGGTGTCACCATGATCCGGCGCGAGGGGCTGAAGCTGTCCTCGGTGCTGACCACGCTGGCCGGCCTGGTGATCGTCGGCTACCTCGCGCTGGCGCTGTCGGCCGTGGGCACCCGCGACCGGATCCTGCTCTCGGCGATGCTCGGCCTCGGCGGCGTCCTGTTCTACATCTCGTTCGTGTTCTGCTGCTTCCTGGCCTACTCGGTGTTCTACGGCCGGATGCGGCAGCGCCGGGAGGTGGACTTCGTGGTGGTGCTGGGGGCCGGGCTGATCGACGGCAAGGTGACCCGGCTGCTGGGCAGCCGGCTGGACCGCGGCCGGCAGGTGTGGGAGCGGCTGCGCGGCGAGGCGCCGATGATGATCACCTCCGGCGGCCAGGGCCCGGACGAGCCCGGTGTCGGAGGCGCGGGCGATGGCCGACTACCTGATCGACTCCGGCGTGCCGGCGGACGCGATCCTGCTGGAGGACAAGTCCACCACCACGCTGGAGAACCTGACCTTCAGCCGCCGGATCATGCTGGCGCGCAAGCCCGACTACCGCTGCGCCATCGTCACCAGCAACTACCACGTGCTGCGGGCGGCGCTGTTCGCCCGGCGGGCCAAGGTGAACGGCCAGGTGCTGGGCGCGCCGACCGCCCGCTACTTCTGGCCCAACGCCTTCCTGCGCGAGTTCGTGGCCATCCTGGTCGAGCACCGGGTGAAGAACATCGTGCTGTGCCTGATGTTCGGCGCGGTCGGGCTGATCGGCCTTGTCGCGTGACCCGAACGTTGACGTAACGTTCACTATGCGAGTAACGTCCGCTATGTGGCTAGGTTGAGCAGGGCCGAGGCCAAGGCCCGCACCCGCGAGCTGCTGCTGGACGCGGCGGCCCGGGTGTTCGCGCAGAAGGGCTTCGCCGGCGCGTCGGTGGACGAGATCGCCGAGGCGGCCGGCTACTCGATCGGCGCGGTGTACTCCAACTTCGGCGGCAAGGAGCAGCTGTTCGTCGAGCTGCTCAAGGAGCGGGCCAACGACCGGGTCACCCAGGCCGCCGAGATCCTGGCCGACACCGAGCCGGCGCAGGCCAACCGGGCGATGAGCCGGCTGCTGATCGAGGTCGCCGACAAGGACGTCGACTTCGCGCCGCTACAGGCCGAGTTCTGGCTGTACGCGGTGCGCAACCCGGCGCTGATGGAGACCCTGGCCGAGCGGATGCGCGAGCCCCGGGACCTGCTCACCGAGCTGGTCGGCCGGGAGGTGCCCGACGCCGAGCGGGCCGACCAGCTGGCCACCGTCGTCATGGCGCTGTTCCAGGGCCTGGTGCGGCAGCGCCGCATCGACCCGGACAGCGTGCCGGAAGAGCTGTTCGGGCAGGCGCTGCAGTGGCTGTTCCTCGGCGCCGAGGCCGATGAGGAGCGGACATGACCGAACCCTCGTTACTCGCGCTGCTCGACCCGGTCCTGCGCCAGGACCCGTACCCGACCTATCGGCGCTGGCGGGAGACCGCCCCGCTGTCCGGCGGCGGCGGGCAGCCGCTGATGGTGACCCGGCAGCGGGACTGCTCGGACGTGCTGCGGGACGTGCGGTTCGGGCATCTCGAAGCGGAGCAGGCCGGCCAGCTCAACAGCACTCCCCCGGAGCAGCGCAGCTTCCTCGGCATGAACCCGCCGGACCACACCCGGCTGCGCGGCCTGGTGTCCAAGGCGTTCACCCGCAAGGTGGTCGAGCGGCTGACGCCGATGATCACGCGCACCACCGACGAGCTGATCGACGCCGTGCGCGGCGGCGGCGCCGTCAACCTGATGGACGCGATCGCCCGCCCGCTGCCGGTCGCCGTGATCAGCGAGCTGTTCGACGTGCCGGTCGAGGACCGGGACCTGATCGTCACCTGGTCCCACGCCATGGCCCGCGGCCTCGACCCCGACTTCCTCATTCCCGAAGGCGTGCGGGAGCGGCAGTTCCAGGCCCGCGCCGAGTTCCGGGCGTACATGCTGCGGCTGGCCGACAAGCGCCGGGACAACCCGGGCGAGGACCTGCTGTCCGGGCTGGTGCAGGTGCACGACGGCGGCGACGTGCTGTCCGAGTCGGAGCTGCTGACCACCTGCATCCTGCTGCTCATCGCCGGCCACGAGACCACCGTCAACCTGATCGGCAACGGAACCCTGGCGCTGCTGCGTAATTCCTCGCAGCTGGCCCGGCTGCGGGCCGAGCCCGAGCTGGCCGAACGAGCCGTCGAGGAGTTCCTGCGCTACGACCCGCCGGTGCAGTTCACCGCACGGATCGCCTTGCAGGACACCAAGGTCGGCGAGGTCGAGGCGCCGGCCGGCACCAACGCCGTGCTGCTGCTGGGCGCGGCCAACCGGGACCCCGAGCTGTGCGAGGACCCGGAAATCCTGGACATCGGGCGCGAACCGTCGCGGCACCTGGCCTTCGGGCACGGCCCGCACTTCTGCCTCGGCGCGCCGCTGGCCCGGCTGGAGGGTCGGATCGTCTTCCAGGCACTGGCCCGGCTGGACGTGCTGGAGCCGGCCGGCGAGCCCACGTACAACGACAACGTCATCCTGCGGGGCATGAGCGAACTGCCGGTGCGGCTTTAATAGGGCGCATGGTCTTCACGCTGAGCACGCCGCTGCCCGGGGACCCCGCCGTGGGGCGGGTGCTGGTCACCGGGGCCGCCGGGCGGATCGGGTCGGGCTTCCTGCGGCACGCCGCCGACCGGTACCTGCTGCGGGCCAGCGACCTGCCGTCCCGGGCGGTCGAGGCCGACGACTTCGTGCCGGCGGACCTGGTCGACGGCGAGGCCCTGGCCCGGGCCTGCGAGGACGTGGACACCGTCGTGCACCTCGGGGCCGATCCCCGGCTCGATGCCGACTGGGATTCCTTGCTGCCCAACAACATCATCGGCTCCCGGAACCTCTTCGCCGCCGCGGCCGAGGCCGGCTGCCGGCGGGTCGTGTTCGCCTCCTCCGTGCACGCCGTGTCCGGATATCCCGCCGGCAAACAGATTTCCGCCGACGACCACGTCAACCCGGGCAACCTCTACGGCGTGACCAAGGCCTTCGGCGAGGCCCTGGGCCGCTACTACGCCGAGCAGCGGGGCCTGTCGGTGATCGCCCTGCGCATCGGCGCCTTCCACACCGAGGGCACGCAGCCGGATCCCCAGCCGTACAACGACTTCCTGCATCTGGCCGAGACCGATCTGTACCGGATCATCGTGCGCGCCATCGAGGTCCGGGGGGTGCGGTTCGCCGTGGTCAACGCCATCAGCGACCAGGTCGGCGGCCGGCTGGACATGACCGCCACCCGGGAATTGTTGGGATAGGTCCGAATTCGCCCGAAACGAGCACGCCGAAAGTGCTCCGTTCGAGTGGTCCGACACACAAGTTGCCGGCCGCCCCGACAAGCCGGTGTTACCTTGTTTCCCGGCAGGCTCCGCGTGAAACGGACAATGCCAAACCGCACGGGGAGGGGCGGTCCGACCATTTTCGGTCACCACCCGGCATGACGGACTCTCGGCACACGCGCGCGGCCTGACCGGCGGATCGGCGCTGGTCAGCGCGGCGGCCTGGGACGCAGCGTCCGCGCCGGTCGTGAGTCACACAGGCGTGACAGCAAACTCGAATTCGCCGTTGTCATGAGCAATCACATGCCCGCGCGACCCGACAGGGCCGCGCGCGATGAAACGGGTGTGCCCACATGAATGAAAACATCACCGACACGGAAAACAGAAAGCCGAGAACCGGCCGGCGGTGGCTCGCGAGCGCGGCGTGCGTCGCGGCCATGGCCGGCACCGGTGTTCTCCTGGCGGCGTCGCCGGCGTCCGCCGACGCGATCACCACGCACTGCAGCGTCTATCACAGCTGGACCGAATGCCTCGCGTACGACTACACCACGGGCAACTTCGGCCTGTCGGCCTACAACGGATACAGCGTCTCCGAGTACGAGACGCTGTGGTTCACGGTGAACGGCTACGAGTACTCCGAGTCGTTCACCATTCCGTCCCACGACACGCGCGGCTTCAACGTGCACACCGCCCCGGGCTACGCGTGCGAAGGCATCGACAGCGTGTTGTTCTACTGCTGGCAGTACTGAGCCGATCTCACCGGGGAGTCCTCGGTGGCGGAACTCCGGCCGCTGCCTTGGACTCCCCGTGTCTGATCACTGCCAGGGGGTGGACAGCCAGCGGCGGATCTCGGCGTACACGCGGGGATGGCGCAGCAGGGCGGTATGGCTGAGGCCGCCGAGGGTGCGGCGGTCGGCGGGCTGGGTCGGGTCGGCGGCGCTGTTCGGTCGGACGAGCAGGTCGCCGAACAGCCGGCCCGGCCAGCTGGCGGGATCGACGGCGAGGGTGGCGGCCACGAACAACTGCCGCCCCGAGGGCGCCGGCTCGAAGGCGTGACCGTGGCGCAGGTCCTTGATGCCCGAGCTGCGGAGGGTGAACAGCGTGGCCAACGGGGCGGACTCGCGGAACAGGCCCAACGCCCGGCCGACCGCCTCGGCGGCGCGTTCGACGTCGGAGCCCTGGTGCGGGGTGCCGAGACAGACGACATCGCCGAGCACAGCCGCCCAGGCCAGGCCGTCAGCCGACGCGTGGTGGACCGCGGCGCGCGCGACCAGACCGCCCATCGAGTGGCCGATTAGCGAGAGGCGTTCGATCGGAACCGGCCAGTTGTCGGCTACGTCGGCGAGCAGGACCGCCAGCTCACGACCGTTGTCAGCGACCCGGCGGCCGCTGTTGTAACGCACCCGCAGCACGCTCACGCCGAGGTCCTCGGCCAGGCCGCGGCCGAAGTCGACCCCGTCCCCCGCCTGCCACCACTCCTCGTTCTCCACCAGGCCGTGGACCAGCACGACCACGTGCGACGAGGCATCGGGATGGTGTGCGCGCAGCGCGGCCACCGGCACGTCGACGCCGTTGTCGCGCAGGCGCATCGGTGTGGCCAAGGCGGCGTACCGACCGGTGAGCCGATCCCCGACCGCCCCGTTGAGGGCAGCGCCGAGACGCCGTCCCGTGACTGTGCTCTGCAACGGCCGGTAGTGCCGCCCGATGCCGGTGCTGGTGATCGCCAGATCCGCCACCGCGCCGCCGATCGTCAGGCCCGCGTTGACGCAGGCGTAGACGAAGCCGGACAGCGGCCCCGCGCCGGCGATGGCCCGATGGGTCCCGGCGACCACGCCGACCACGCCGCCGGCCGCGTCGAACACCAGCCGCGCGGCGGACGTCAGCTCATCGGCCTGCTCGTCGTCGGCGATACCCGGTCACCTCCGCCGCCCACGGTACGGCCTTCGCGCGGGGAAGGAGGCCTTACGGCCGTCCTTCCCCGCAGCACATCAGGCGGTCAGAGGGAGCGGGCCAGGCGGTCGGCGAGGACCTTGGTGAACTTGGCCGGGTCGGGCAGTTCGCCGCCCTCGGCCAGCAGGGCCATGCCGTAGAGCAGCTCGGCGGTCTCCCCCAGCTCGGTCTCGTGCCCGCCGTCGGCGAACGCGGTGCGCATGCCGGTGACCAGGGGGTGGTCGGGGTTGAGCTCCAGCACCCGCTTGACCGCCGGCACCGGCTGGCCCATGGCCCGGTACATCTTCTCCAGGGTGGGCGTGAGGTCGCCGGAGTCGCCGACCAGGCAGGCGGGCGAGGTGGTGAGGCGGGTGGACAGGCGGACCTGCTTGACGCTGTCGGCCAGGGTGGTGGACAGCCAGCTCAGCAGCGGGGCGAACTCCTCGTTCTCCTCCTTGTCCTTCTCCTCGTCCAGGTCGACCTCGCCCTTGGCCACGGACTGGAAGGTCTTGCCCCGGTAGCCCTCGCCGGCGTCAACCCACATCTCGTCGATGCCGTCGGTGAGGATGAGCACCTCGAGCCCCTTGGCGCGGAAGGCTTCCAGGTGCGGGGAGCTCTCCACGATGGACCGGGAGACGCCGGTCATGTAGTAGATGTGCTCCTGCCCCTCGGGCAGCCGCTCCACGTAGTCGGCCAGCGTGGTCGGCTTCTCCGGGTCGTGGGTGGAGGCGAAGGAGCAGATGTCGAGAATGGTCTCCCGGTTCTCGGCGTCGGAGAGCAGGCCCTCCTTGACCGCGGGGCCGAACTCGCTCCAGAACGTGGCGTACTTCTCGGGCGCGTCGGCCTGCATGGTCTTCACGGTGGACAGCACGCGCTTGACCAGCCGGCGGCGCATCAGCTGGATCTGCCGGTCCTGCTGGAGGATCTCGCGGGACACGTTGAGCGACAGGTCCTGCGCGTCCACGACCCCCTTGACGAAGCGCAGGTACTCGGGCATGAGCGCCTCGCAGTCGTCCATGATGAACACCCGCTTGACGTACAGCTGCACGCCGCGCTTGCGCTCCCGCATGAACAGGTCGTACGGCGCCTTGGACGGCAGGAACAGCAGCGCCTGGTACTCGAAGGTGCCCTCGGCCTTGACGTGGATCGTCTCCAGCGGGTCGTTCCAGTCCCGGCTGATGTGCTTGTAGAACTCGGTGTACTCCTCGGCCGGCACCTCGTCCTTGGACCGGGCCCACAGCGCCTTGCCCGAGTTGATCGTCTCGAACTCGCGCGTGGTCTTGTCCTCGACCTTGCGCTCCACCTCCAGCCGCACCGGCCAGGTGATGAAGTCCGAGTAGCGGGTGACGATCTCCCGCAGCTTCCACTCGGCGGTGTAGTCGTAGAGGTGGTCCTCGGTGTCCTCGGGCTTGAGCTTGAGGATCACCGAGGTGCCCTGCGGGGCGTCCTCGACGGTCTCGATGGTGTACGTGCCCTCGCCGGCCGACTCCCAGCGGGTGCCGGTGTCCTCGCCGGCCTTGCGGGTCAGCAGCGTGACGTGGTCGGCGACCATGAAGCTGGCGTAGAAGCCCACCCCGAACTGGCCGATCAGGTCCTGGGAGGCGGCGGAGTCCTTGGACTCCTTCAGCTTGCGCAGGAACTCGGCCGTGCCGGACTTGGCGATGGTGCCGATGAGCGCGACCACCTCGTCCCGCGACATGCCGATGCCGTTGTCCCGCACCGTGAGCGTGCGCTCGACACGGTCGGTCTCCAGCTCGATGTGCAGGTCGGAGGTGTCCACCGCGAGGTCCTTGTCGCGGTAGCTCTCCAGGCGCAGCTTGTCCAGCGCGTCGGAGGCGTTGGAGATCAGCTCGCGCAGGAACGTGTCCTTGTTCGAGTAGATCGAGTGCACCATGAGCTGGAGCAGCTGGCGCGCCTCGGCCTGGAACTCGAGCGTCTCGACTGGCGTAGTCACCGGGAATCCTTTCGCAGTTCAGCTCCGGCGTCCCGGCGTCGAGCACCGGGCCACCGAACAACGCAGAATACCGGGCCCGCCCCGCCCAGAGGTGTGGGAGGGGGGGGTTGTTGAAAGCGGGGGGGGGGGAACCCCCCGGCCCCCCCCGGGGCCCGGGGAGGGGGGGGGGGGGGGGGGGGGGGGGGGGGGGGGGGGGGGGGC